>JALNZH010000068.1 GCA_023229405.1 Bacteroidota bacterium | reverse complement strand
CGAAGGACGACATACGTTTTTCCGGGAACTTTCAATCGAAACGTAGTAGAATCGTTCGATAGCACCGATGCCTTTGTCACCCCATGATTTGCATATATCGGCATCGGCAATTGATGCACTTTAAATACGGAATTTTGATAGACAATAGAATCGCCGTTAGTACTAACCGCTACAAGACGGATGTAATTTGATTTCGGAATCGGCGCTGGAAGAATATAATTCAATATTCTCAAGGTAGTATCGTACGATGATGATACAATAGTACTGGAGGTAATATTCGACGCATCTGTACCGGTAGAAAATGTAATTTTCAACAGTGTATCGCTATTGACGTGAAATATTCCAGTCGTGATACGAATGATTTGAGTGCTCGATTCTTCAGCAAAAAATTCAAAATAAAATAGTTTCGACATCCGAAGGACAGAATTGCTGTGATCGTTTGAATTTTGTTCGGGATTCAACGGATCGCTATACCAGCCGGTGGCATTTCCCCCTTTGTTAAATTTGTACTGAAAAACAGAATCACCCAATGGTGTACGCAAAGAATCGTGGAGTTTGAACGTATATGTTCGTGTCCATGCTTTGAGGCCATCCTGATACTCCATCAGCGATGTATCTGTTTCTTCTGTCCAGTTGTTAAATTGCCCAGGAACGTGGATTGGTATACCATTCGATTGATGTGTGCGAAACGTCAATGTAACACTGTCCGCCGAAGTTTGAGAAAACAAAAATGAACAGTGGATCGTAACAGCAAAAAAAAACAAACGCAGAGTTTTCATATCATTTCCTTTAGAATATTTATTTTATCAACAACATTCGTTTAGAGTCCGTATAATTCTCAGCTGTAATTTTATAGATGTAGAGACCACCAGCGACTGAGGATGCGTCAAATGAAACCTGGTGTCGTCCTTCCCTTTTTTCTTCACTAAGCAATGATGCAATCTCCCGACCGAGCAGATCATACACCTTAAGCGTTACAAACGATCTATGCGGGAGTATGAACTGAATTATTGTTGCAGGATTGAACGGATTCGGATAATTTTGGGAAAGCTCAAATTGCGCCGGAGCTTTCACATCAGTATCTTGCGTGCGTGCCGTTGTGTTTTTTGTAAAAATAGTCATCACACCCAAATGGTCAGAAGGGTAATTGTATCCGCTGTATGGTTCGTTCATGACAATCTTCGAGATCTTTATTTCCAGTTGTCCCGTACTTTTATAAAATATGTAATCGATTTTTCTTGAGGGTGCATCCGCTGGTACTGTATATCCTAACGAGAAAGGGTTTGCAAATTGGTATGAATCAATAAATTTTACTACGGTACCCGGATTGGTGAGCAACTGAATAGTAGGGGTGCTTGGAATATCATTAAAATCGCCGGTAAGGATAGAAGCAATAGGAGGGTAGATTGACTCCATCTGCGAAATGTAGCTGATGATCCCCTTTACCTGCAGTATGCGAATATCGGAAGACAAGTGGTCAAGGTGGGTATTAAAAAAATTTAGAGTACCAAACGACGTAATTATTTGACTCCAGAGCACTTTTCTTGGAAATGTCCCCGTAACTAATTGGTCATACCCGGACTGTTGCACGGGAAGCTTACTAATGATGCCAACATATTCATTAAACTGATTGTCCCAGGATACATGGGTAAACCCAATATATTTAAAATAGGGAACACCAAAATACGCGCTTAATGAGTCCACGATAATTTTAGCCTGGTTGTCAGACCCCGTTGCAGGAGATTCGTTAATTTCCTGTACACCAATAATATCCGGATTAATCGTTTTCAGATGTTGTATGATATATTGGATACGGGTTTGCGGATCGCTCCCCGGCTTCATCCCTTCCAAATTATAGGTCACTATTTTCAGAGAATCTTGTGCCGCCAATGGCCATAGCATTCCAACAATCAGGAAACAATAAACCATTTTAGTGTATCGTATCATTATCATGGGCCTTTCCTCTTTTTGAATATTTGCAATATTAAACACAACAGATACTGTACTATTGAGGTTTATGACATATTTGAATTATTTCTTATCACGAGCTAATGTCACCGCAATACTAGATTCCATGGTCAATGAAGAATGGATTGAGACAATTAGTTTTTTTGTTTTACCGTTATACAAGAATTTCGGATTGTTGGAATGCTGCGTTGATCGTTTCGAAGATTCAGAGACGAGTTTTCCGTTACATTGAACCTGTGCTGGTTTTTTTGAAATGCCGTGAACTTCAAAAATATAATTTCGTTCTCTCAATTGATTAACAAACGTTCCTTGTGATGCACCGGCCGTAAGATAAAGAATCGTTTCTCCATCCTTAGTAAATACACGCTGTGTAAACGACGTCATCGAATATTTCCCGGATTGATATTCCCGTGTTTTCCCGTCATCCTCATACAGGGAATAACTCACTTCATTGTTCATATCTGGATAGACCAGTAGCGTCAGCGTATCCAGCGGACGTTCGTCCGTGTAATTCATTAACTGTGCCATCGGTATAATACTTCCCTCTTTCACAAACATCGGCATCCGGTTCAGCGGTGCAGCAACAACAACATTTTTCCCGCCGGAGCTTACTTCATCTGTCCAATAGTTGATCCACGTACCTTTTGGTAAATAAATATTTTTTGTTTTCTGACCGGCCGTTACCACTGGTGAAACAAGAAACGCATCACCCCACATATAGGATGAACTTTCGTTGATCAATTTTTCATCATTGACATCCAACCAGAACAATGGCCGCGCAAACGGCATACCAGTTTCATAATTGTAATGAGCTAATGTGTAGATGTACGGAAGTAATCTATACCGCAGTTGGATAAACTCACGGTTAATTTTTTCCGCTTCAGCACCGAATTTCCATGGTTCTGTCGGATATCCGTTCACCGTTTCCCCTGCACCATGTGCGCGGGCAATCGGACAAAACGTTCCGAACTGCATCCACCGTACATATAATTCCGGCGTTGTTGGCATCCGGGAATATCCACCAATATCGGAATTCTGATATGCTATGCCGGACATTCCCATTCCCAGCAAGATCGGCATTTGCACTTCCAGTCCTACGAATGTCCGGGACACGTCACCGGACCATGGCATCACGCCATACCTTTGCGCTCCGGCAAAACCGGATCGTGAAACGTTAAACACCCGCTCATTTGGGCGAATCCGGGTGAATCCATCATAGATTGTCTTCGCCCATAGAAGATTATAGATATTATGGATTTTCAACGTCGTGCCGAGATAATGTTTCATAGCTTCCGGATGACGTTCCGGTTCGCCGAGATCTGTCCAAATACCAGCGACATGAGTTCCGAATGCCTCCGGATGCCTGCTCCACCACCATTCCTGCGCATCGGGATTCGTAATATCCAACAGCGACGAATTACATCCATAATTGCACGACCACCATTTTTCCATCAGATATGTTTTTCCTGTGGAGTCTTTTGCCAGATATCCTTTCATATCAGCTTCCTGAAAGTTTTTGGAAGGTTGAATAATATAAGGTTCGGTAATCAGAATCGTTTTTATGCCCTGAGAAAGAAAATCTGTTACCATCATTTCGTGATTCGGCCATAACGATTCGTTCCATGAAATATCACCCATGTGTTCAAACCATTTCAGATCGAGTACGATGCCATCACAGGGAATATTTTTCTTCCGCATTGTCTCAACAATCAATCGGGCGTCTTTTTCGTTTTCGTAACGGTTTTTCGATTGGATAAAACCGAACGCCCACCTGGGAGGAAGCGGCTGCCTTCCCGTAAGCCATGTGTATTTTTCCAACTGTTCCGGAATTGTTGCGCCGACGATAAAATAATATGAAATCTCTCCCCCTTCGACATGATAGGAGTACACCGACGAGTCGACAGTTCCAAAATCGAACTCACCTCTGTATGTATTATCGACGTAAACGGCGTATCCGCTGTTCGTTGTTACGATGGGGACGTTCAAATTCATTGTGGCAAGAGGTACAGTATAATTCCCCACCTGTGTATTATAACTGACAAATTTTTGACCGCGTTTTTCAAGCGCCGTTCCTCGCTCTCCTGTACCATAAAAATGATCATCAGGATCCATCACAAAACGAAGGGTACGGAATTGCTTGTTGAGCGTTAATCCGCCTGGTTGCGGTTCTGCAAGCAACACCGTTCCAATGGAATCCAAGAAAAAAAGACGAAGAGGTTTTTTTTGAATTCTCACCTGCATCTTTGATGATTTCACCAATAACGCCAAATCTGTTTCAGTGACTTCGGCATGAATTCCATTATCCGGTTTTTGAATAACAACAAATGATGATTCAATCTGTGTTGTTGGTGAAGGAAGAAAATCGACACGCACGATATCGTCAGTGTACCACATCATGCGTATGGCAGACGAATCTGCAATCACCACGACGGTGTTCCCCGTTGCGATGTGTTTTGTGACATTTCCAAGAAACGATTGGGCAGCAGCATTCATAACACACACAACGGAGAGAGCAATTATTCGTAGCGTCATTACTGTTATCCTCCTAGAATGGAATTATTGACAATCGTTGATAGATGATATAACAACAGATTCTTTAACGAAAGTTTTTTTCAGGAATACCGTCAACGTGTTTGCTCTTTCATTCCAGACAACTCCTTCTTTCGCCTTTTTTACAGCCCGTTCTGATGTATACATTTTCAATTTTCTTCCATTAACTGTAAAACATTGCTTCTTGTGCACTCCATGAAATTCAATCTGCAGTGCACGCTGATCTGGTGCACCAGCAAATGTCCCAACCGCCGCACCAACTGATAAAGAAAAAATTGACTGGCTGAATTGAATATCCGACGTCCTGTGTCCTTCGTTTATTCGATATCGTTCTGAAACACCGTCGTCCTCATACAAACTAAACGACGCATCGCTGCCGGTATACACATGAATGGTTAAACTGTCTTTTGAAAGGAATGCGGTGCTAAGAGCATAATTTCCCATCGGGATAATAGAACCGGCTTTGACGAACAATGGCAATTTTCCGGTCGGTGCTTTGTAATTCAGAATTTGATTCCCGGTAATGGAGCTATCATTCCAGAAGTTATACCAAGAACCGCCGGGAAGCCAGACTTCTACATCTCCGCTGTCCGAACAATTAGGAGCAACGAGCAATTCATCACCCCACATATATTGAAGATCATGTGTCCATGCAAGAGAATCATTCTGATGATCAATAACCATTGCACGCGCAATCGGCATTCCTGTTTCATACGCCTGATGTGCATAGGTATAGATGTACGGAATCATTTTGTACCGGAGTTCAGAATACAGTTTTGAATCTCTTTGCACTTCTTTTGGCCGATCAAGCGGCCAGCGTGATTGACCGATGCCGTGCGGCTTCCAAAAAGGAGTAAAACTACCGAACGCCATTGACCATTGACGGTACATCATATCGTTCGGACCGTGATTTTCTTCCCAATTGTTAAATCCTCCGGCGTCATGTCCCCAAAACGGAAAGCCGGCAAGTCCGGCAAACTGCAAACCCCGCACTTGTGACTTCATATCTTCATACGAAGGTTTAATATCGCCGCTCCACAGTGTTGCATATCGCTGTCCGCCGGAAGTCATACCACGAACCCATACGAACGGCCGTTTTTCACCCTGAAAACTTTTGTCCCACCCATCCTGCACTAACGCTTTTGCAATCAAAAAGAACCAATAATTTCTCATCTCACGCCATGTTTTTCCATTCCCCATCACCATCGTCATTGGTGCTTTCCCCATTTCATCAAATTCATCAATCCACAGTGCATCACCGGGAAATTGTAATGAAGGATTCAGACTTTTATTCCAGAATGTCTTCCAAAACCACTCGCGCACTTCCAGCTTTGTGATGTCTGGTGCGCTGTCATTAAAATCGATACTGTCCGGTTCTGGAATATTGAACGAGGGGTGCCATCCTTCGCTATGCGAGGCAATGCACCGGTTAAAATCCAATGTCAAAATAAGACCGTTTTTTCTTACCCATTGTTCATATTCTTTTGGGTCAGGGTATCGCGCCAAGTCCCAGTCAAAATATGAAAGACACCGCTGACCTCCACCCGCTCTCCAGCGGTTATCATTAACAATATGGTCGAGAGGAAATCCGGCTTTGCGATGTGCAGTTATTTTTTTTTTCCACCATTTTTCATCGGATGGATCTTTGGAATTGTGATCATTCCCTTTGTCCGACAACGCTAATCCCAATGCCGCTTTTGGCAACATTCGGGGCCGGCCAGTTAGTTGTGTATAGCGATCAAGAATATTCCTGAATTCAGACCCTAGAATAACGAAATAATCCATTCGTCCTTCGCCGGTAATGGAAAATTCGTATCGCCCGCGTTGTCCGAAGTTAAAGCAGTTAGTAAATGTACTGTTGAGGAACACTCCATATCCTTTATTTGAAAGGTAGAACGGAACAATCAAAGGGGCCTGCTGTCCATGTAACGTTCCGTAATTTCTTTGAACAACCTCACCCCGAAGATCAATCTTTTTTTCTCGTCCATAATAGCCATGTCCTAATCCGGTAAAATGTTCATTTTCGTCGTTGACGAATGAAGTATGAATCGTATCGCCGTCCCACCAAATACCGTCACTGTGACGAAGGAAATCAGAAGCGCTTCCAATTTCTGCAAAAGAAATCCGCAATCCATTTTTCTCGATACGCACTGAGAGTCCATCCGTTGAATCGGTTTTCACAGTTACTGCGAGACTATCTTCCGATAATTTCAGTGAACCAGACCACCGATGAGATTCTACCATTTCGTAATGTTCATCAGAAAAATATTCCTCATTGAAACGGACTGCCTGCACTCGAAGAATATATTTCCCGTACGGAGTGATCCGTAACCGTTGCCCCTGGTCACTGAGGATAATAATGCTTCGGCCATCGTTTTTTCGAGATGTGTAGTTCCCAAGCAACTCCTTGGTGGAAAGTGTGCTAGGCAAGGAAAGAACACAAAGAAACAACAGCGCGATGCGCAGAAGCGAATGAGTTTGGTTTTGTTGTGTCATATGAATCTGATTAGTGTGTTATGAATGAAAACTACGTGAAATTCCTAATTCAAGTCCGCGTAATTCCGCCAAACCCCGCAGTCTGCCGATGGCAGAATACCCGGGATTTACTTTTTTCTGCAAATCATCCAACATTTGATGGCCATGATCCGGTCGCAGTGGAAGATGTATTTTCCGTTGCTCCATAACCTCAACAAGATTCTTTACCACTCGATACATATCAACACTGCCGTCCAAATGATTATCTTCGTAGAAGTTCCCTTCGTCATCCCGGCGAATGTTGCGAAGATGGACAAAATGAATCCTTTCAGCATAGGTTTTTATCATCTCTGGAAGATTGTTGGTCGGATCAACCCCGAATGAACCAGTGCAAAAACAAAGTCCGTTTGAAAGTGACGGAATGTTTTTTATTATTGCATCGATATCCTGCGCATTTTTGACAACTCGCGGCAATCCTAACATCTTACATGGCGGATCATCAGGATGAATGGCAAGAACAATGCCGCATTCTTCAGCAATGGGAACTATTTTGCTTAAAAAGTATTGCAAGTGTTTACGCAGAATTTCTTCTGTAATATCCCGATATGGTGAAAGTGCCTCCTGCAATTGTCCAAGCGTGTATCCTTCCTCGCTACCCGGCAATCCGGCAATAATATTTTTCTGCAGCACAGCTTTTTCGAATTCGTTCATTTCTGAAAAACGTTTCGCCGCTTTTGTTTTTATTGTTTCAGGATAATCGTTTTCTGCACCCTTCCGCCGTAAAATATACAGATCAAACAGCGCGAGATCTGTAAGGGAAAACCGCAATGCTTTAGATCCATCATTTACTTCATAACTAAGATCTGTCCGAGTCCAATCCAGCACCGGCATAAAATTATACGTCACGACTTTTATTCCGCACGCAGCGAGATTTTGAATTGTCACACTATAATTTTGAATATAGCGTTCGAAGCCACTCTGTTGGATTTTAATTGATTCGTGAATGGGAACACTTTCTACTACTTCCCATTTCATCCCGGCGATTTCAATGTCCCGTTTACGTTTTTGGATTTCTTCGACACTCCACACTTCCCCATTTGGAATATGATGCAATGCCGTAACGACGGCACTACAGCCTGCTTGACGGATATTATTCAGGCTTACAACATCCGCCGGACCAAACCAGCGCATCGATTGAATGAAACGATATGATTCTTTTGATGTACTCATGTCCATAGTGATTTTCTCTTCTTACACTCCAGAGTATGCTGTAAAACCGCCGTCCACTGGCAGTACAATACCGGTAACAAATTTTGACAAATCGGACAATAGGAATAACACTGCTCCCTGTAATTCTTCGGTTTCGCCGAAACGTCCCATGGGAGTTGCATTAATAATTTTCTCAGCCCGTGGTGAATATTTTCCTGTTTTTTCGTCAACCAATAAAAATCGATTTTGCGCAGTAAGGAAAAAACCTGGAGCAATTGCATTCACCCGCACATTGGTTTTGGCAAAATGTATCGCAAGCCACTGCGTAAAGTTATTGATGGAAGCTTTTGATGCTGAATATGCAGGAATTTTCGTTAACGGTGAAAATGAAGAGACAGATGATATATTAATAATGACTCCTTTCTTCCGCTGTACCATTTCTTCGCTGAAGACAGCTGTTGGAAGCATTGAACCGAAGAGGTTCAACTCAAAAACACTCTTCATATCATCCACATTCAATCCAAAGTACGTTTCCTGTTTGTTTCCCACGTTCTTTTCTGTGATCCATTCGGCAGGGGTTGTTGCTTTCGGACTGTTACCGCCTGCACAATTGATTAAGAAATCAACTTCTCCAAAAGAATTTTTGATTTGTTCTTTCGCCGAAGCAAGCGAAACTGCATCCAATACATCCGCCGAAATTGCAAATGCTTTTGAACGGTTTGCATTGATGCTCGTCAATGCCTTTTCTGCAGAAACACTGTTGCGGTTTATGATGGCAACCTTCACTCCCACGTGAAGTAATGCATCCACGATAGAGAGACCAATACCACCGCTTCCGCCCGTGACAACGGCGACTGTATTTTGTAAATCTTCAAAATGATATTTATTCATCGCATCAATAATTTATTTTCGGTTTTGTTCAACTGCTGACTTAAAATTTGTATACACCCGTGAAGCCCGCTCTGTGAGTACTTCATATCGCTCATCATCAATCGCTTTTTTATCCAGAAGGTCGCTCCCAATTCCAACAGCAACAGCGCCGGCAACGATCCAATCCCCAACATTCTCAATAGTTACTCCGCCGGTCGGCATCATTTTAATGTGAGGAAACGGACCGGCAATATCCTTAATATATTTCGGTCCAAGTGAGGTGGCAGGAAACACTTTGACGATGTCAGCTCCGGTATTCCATGCAGTAAATATCTCCGTTGGGGTATAACATCCCGGCATACACGCTACATCATTCGCATTGCACAACGTGATAACGGCCGTGTTCAAAATCGGCGATACAACAAATTGTGCACCAGCATTAATCACCTGCTCAGCCGTATTCACATCGGTGACTGTCCCAGCGCCGAGTACGACATCCGATGAAATTAAAGAAGATAACTCTGCAATTAATCTAACCGCATTGGGTACAGTCATCGTAATTTCAATCGCCTTTACTCCTCCCAATGAAATTGCTTCAACTACCTTGAAAAGTTTTTTTCCATCTTGCAGCCGAATTACAGCAACAACTCCAAGCGCAGATATTTTTTGTATGGTTTCATTTCGTGTCATACGATTATCGTTTAATTCGTGCACTGCCGCCTTTGGCAACATGTAATATTTCATCTAAAGTAATCATGCTTGTATCACCACGTGTGGTCATGATCATAGCACCGTGTGCAATGCCGAGATTCACGCATTCCTGCGGTTGTTTCCCTGATAAAAATCCGTAGATAAAACCCGAAGCAAAACCGTCCCCACCGCCAACACGGTCTTCAATTTCCAACCTCGGCATTGTGAGGCCGTCATAAAACTTCCCTTCCGCCCACATAATGGCGGACCAATCATTACTTCCCGCTGAAATAACACTTCGTAATGTTGTTCCGACAATTTTTACATTGGCAAAATCTTTCACCACTTTCTCAACCATATGTTTAAAAGCAGTCGTATCTATTTCGCCTTTTTCCACATCGACACCTTCTACTTCATATCCCAATACATTTTGAAAATCTTCTTCGTTACCGATAAGGCAGTCTATATACGGAACCAACGGACGTGTCGTTTCTATCGCTTCTTTGCTGCTCCAGAGCTTCGAACGAAAATTGAGATCATACGAAACAATTGTCCCCGCCTCATGTGCTGCTGTTACCGCTTCGCGTACGACATTGCGAGTTGATTCAGAAAGCGCAGTGAATATTCCACCCGTATGAAACCAACGGACTCCATTTTCAACAAAGAGTTTTTTCCAATCAATTTCACCAGGCAGAATCCCGGCAGTAGCAGAATATCCTCTGTCATACAGCGTTACTGATGCTCGCGGACCGAATCCCACTTCGGTAAAATTCAATCCAATGCGGTCTTTTTTCCCCATCCCATCATATTTTCTAGTTACAGCATAATCAACATTCACCCCAACAGCGCGTGCATGATTTTTTACGATAGAGCCGATAGGAGAATCATTCAAACCGCCGATCCAACCTGTTCGCAAGCCTAGCCGAGAAAGTGCGTACGCTACATTATATTCCCCACCACCAACCCACACTTCCAAATTTTGAGCATACTCAATTCGCTGATGTCCAGGCGGACTAAGACGGACCATACATTCGCCTAATGAGACAACATCAAATATTGTCTCTTGTGATGATTTTATTTTAAGTGCCATAGCAGTTTGACCAATTTAATGACAGAAGAAAATGTCGGTAGAGTATTTTAAATAATAGAGACATCTGAAAAATCTCCTCTCGATGTCGTTCCGTGGAGCAGAGCGAAGAACAATCTCATTTCCCCGCTCAAATAAAAGAACAAGATTCTTCGCGAAGTTTATACTGGGCGAAGTGAATGTGCCCAGAATGACAAGAGAAAACATGTTTTCAGATGATTCTAATTTACATCTTAGCCGGCTCCAATTTTGGTGCTAACAGATGAAATATTCCCAAGGCAATCAAATATGCTGTTCCGGAAATAATAAAAGGAATAAAGTAACTTCCCGTCCATTCAAGTATATATCCAATAAACGGCGCAAAGATCATTCCACCCACAGAACCGGCCATTCCCCCAAGTCCGGTGACTGAAGCGACTGCTTTTTTGGGAAACATATCTGAAGCGGTTGTGAAAATATTTGCTGACCATCCCTGGTGTGCCGCAGCGGCGATACCAATCAAGATAACGGATGTCCACAAATCGGTAACTTGCGAAGCGATAATGATGGAAACAACAAGAAGCGCAGCAACGAGCATTGTTGTTTTCCTAGCTTTGTTGATTTCCCATCCCTTTTGAATAAGATGTGACGACAACCATCCGCCCCCAATACTGCCGATGCTTGTCATCATATAAATGGTGATGAGCGGCAATCCGAGTCCGGTAATGGTTAATCCGTATTCTTTATTCAAATACTTGGGGAGCCAATATAGATAGAACCACCAAATCGGATCAGTCATAAACTTTCCAATCACAAATGCCCATGTTTGACGGTACCGTAATAAACTCGCCCACGGAATTTTTTCAGCCGAAGGCTCGGGCGGATCGCTGTGAATATAATCAAACTCTTCTTTTGTTAAATTCGTTACCTGTTCGGGTTTCGCATAAATCTTCCACCAAAATATAATCCAGATAAATCCTAACGCACCGACAGCAATAAATGCTTCCTGCCAACCATACATTACTGTCAGCCATGGAACGACTGCCGGCGCTAAGACTGCACCGATATTTGCACCGGAATTATAAATTCCAGTTGTCAATGCACGTTCCTTTTTCGGGAACCATTCCGCCACTGCTTTTTGTGCTGCTGGGAAATTCCCCGCTTCACTAAGTCCGAGTCCAAACCGAGCTACGCCAAATCCGAACACTGTGGTAACAGCAGCATGCGCCACAGCGGCAATACTCCATCCGGTGATAGAGAGTGTATAACCGATCTTTGTCCCAAATTTATCGATAAACCAGCCGAATGATATCAGTCCGATTGCATATGCCGCCTGAAACGCCGTAACAATCCAAGCATATTCACTTTCGCTCCATCCGATTTCGGTTTGCAGCACCGGCGCCAATAGTCCCAGAATCTGACGATCCATATAATTGATGGTGGTTGCAAAAAACAGCAGTCCGCAAATTACCCAACGATAGTTACCCGAATTCTTCAATTGCAGGAACATTGGTGTCATGAGATTTATAGTTTATATGTTTTTTTTACAAGACCGTTTGTTAGTTCAAGTATCATATGTGAAGCATCTTCCCGGTCAATTATTTTTTTCGCAACAAGATCCGCAAGGTATGTAGCATCTATTCTTCGTGAGAGATCGTGACGGGCGGGAATCGATAAAAATGCACGTGTATCGTCATTAAATCCGGCAGTATTATAAATACTTGCAGTTTCTGTGACCATCCTTCTATACCGCAACATGCCTTCAATGCTGTCATGAAACCACCATGGCGGCCCAAGTCTCATCGCTGGATAATGTCCTGCCAGCGGTGCCAATTCGCGTGAATATGCTGTTTCGTCGAGAGTAAACAGAACAAGCGTCAGGCGAGAATCATTTCCATACGCGTTCAGGAGATTTCTAAGATTCATCGTAAATTCTGTCAGCACCGGAATATCCGCTCCTTTATCTGGACCGAACGTATCAAACAACGGAACGTTATGGTTTCGAAATGAACCGGGATGAATCTGCATCGTTAATCCATCGTCGATACTCATCCTGGCAAATTCCATCATCATGTGCGACTCAAATGTGGCGGATTCACTCGGCGTAATCATTCCGGTCAGTGCCTTCTGCAACAACAAGTCAGCGTGTGAATCAGACAATCGTTCCGTATACGGGACAAAAATATCATGATCGGTTGCAACAGCGCCGAGGGATTTGAAATATTCCCGCCTGTTTTCCATAGCACGAATAAAGGATTGATAGGACGTTATTTCTCCGCCGCATCGCTCACCAAGCAGTTGAATATTTTCTTTCCAATTTTTCCCCACCAATTTTACAACGCCGTCCGGTCGAAATGTGGGGATGACTTTTCCCTTCCATTTTGACTCCTTCATGTTTTTATGATGTTCCAGAGAATCTGTTGCAGCATCGGTTGTTGATAAGACGGCGATATTAAATTTTTCGAATAATGTGCGCGGAAGGAAAGCTGACAAACGCAATTTATTTTCAATCTCATCCCATATTTCGTCCGCCGTGTCACCGTTCAATTTTTTTTTAATACCGAATAATTCAGCTAATTCGTACTGAAACCAAATACCCGTCGGAGTTCCGGCAAACAGATAAAAATATTCAGCAAACAGTTCCCATATTTTTTTATCATCATATTCACTACGCGAACCGCTTGCGAATGGAATACCTAACCGTTCTAACGATATTCCCTGGGAATAGAGCAATCGAAAAACATAATGATCGGGTGTTATGAATAATGCCGCCGGGTTTTTAAAAGGTGCATTTTCGGATAATAATACGGGATCGATGTGTCCATGGGGACAATACAACGGTAAATACCTTACTTCCTGATACAACGAATATGCAATATCACGGACAAAAGGATTTGGATCAAAAAATCGCTGGTCGTCAAGATTAGTTTTCGTATTTTCTTTTTTCATATGCAAATATAGTTACTTCGCGTGAGTGGTCGTAGCGACAGCTTGTAGTTTTTCTACGATAGCACCGGTCGATTGCCGAACCATTAACGACGGCTTCAGACCGATCCATGAGAAGATTTTTTCTTTATTCATCCGCCGAATCAACAGATCTACTGCCTGTGCTCCTATTTCATTTGTCGGCTGATGGATTGT
>JALNZH010000067.1 GCA_023229405.1 Bacteroidota bacterium | reverse complement strand
CCCATCACCATATAAATCGCCGAACGTCCCATTGTTTCCTCCTACCGATTATTTAAATTTTTTGCCACGAGCCGAACCTGTCTCCAAAATGCACTCTGATAGACGGTATCATATGTCGCAACATTATAAAATTTCGTCCATTTCACCGGATGTTCCACCTGAATGGTAATTTGCATATACTGAATAAGTTGACAACTGTCCACCGGTGTAGACAACTGGTTTCGTAATGCATCATAATATTGCATATAAAATGTCGAAACCCCCATGTATACTCCAATGGGTGTCGCATCGTTTTCTACACGATAGATGAGCCGATCGTTCGGATTGGGAGTTGATAACAGTTCCGATGTTGAACCGACATAATATGTCAACGAATCGAGAACACCGTCACCATAAGGATTTGCTAGAGTCGAAAAATCTGTCCAAAAAATAATTTTTGATGTATCGGCGTACCTAATTGCCATTGTGGGTGATTCAATGACGGTATAATCTTTACAGTAGGCAATTTTCCGGAAATCATATTCCAACAATTCCGAGACCGCCACGAGGTTTTGCTGAACGATCAGGTCTTCGCGGAATGCATGTGTATTTTCCATCGTACTCCCGTTCAGCCGGAGCGCAATCAGCGTCAGCGTACCGAAGACGATCGTTGATGCAATAAGATCCAAAATTGTTTGCGAACCCATAGCCCCTTCTTTTTACCGGAAATACCAATAACTAAAAATCGACTGAAATATTAAAGTATCCTGAGTCGGAACATCAAGCGAGTAGTTCATCATATACGGACTCGTTACATATACTGTAATCAATTTGTTGAATGTCGGTGTCGTGGTAATAGTAAATGTTGCCGGAGGTGTAACCGAAATAAATTGAACTTTGGCAGTTGTGAAGAAGATTGCAGAATTTGGTATGGTATCAATTCTTATATAATTATGGACATCGTCAATATCGTCGAAACCTGTATCTCCAGCATCCATGCCAAAACTGGATGCAGCAGTTAACGATGCAGTTTGTGATGAGGTAAGAAATGTATCGACAGTCGCTTCATCGAACGCAAGATCGTGAGCGGATTCCATCAAAGACGTTCCGAGCGAAGTAGCCGTAATTCGGTACTCCGCCACATCCTTGGTAGAACCGGTTTCAAGCACTGTCCTGTTTACGGTAAGGATCAACCTGCCCAACAGCATCAATGCCATAATTGTTAAAAGTGTCTGACCTAATCCCATAATGACATATGTTAGTACTGCAATAATACAAAAATGTTCACCATTTTCCTATGAAACAGCGCACATCAGACTTGTCCAAAATACATTGAAAGAAACAACAAGATTTTTCACTCTCTTCTTTATCTTGACGGAATTCCAAAGGAATACCGTTTACGAATTGACCATGTTAAGGCGACACAAGAAAAGAAGCAAAAGAACTCTTTACGAAATTTAACGCACGCGATGAATCCTGTTCGCTCTTGCCCGTTGATGGCGCGAATTGTGCCATCAAAATTCCCGTCATTCATCGCTTTCCCTTGGCTCTGTCCACCTAAATTTCGTACCCACGCACTTTAATACAATCTCTACAATTCAGCAAAGGAGGCTTACTACTTGTTAGAAAAATAACTTTGCCCAATTTGAGATGCTAAGACCAATGTTGTATTCACTCACGATTAATTTTAGATAACAGTGAGCGCACAGAGTAAATGATAGAATCGATCGCCCGGATCACGATACTGCAAGATTTCGAAGAAAAGGAAAGAGTTTTGAGAACAGGCCAGATGATTGCTTCCGGCACACAGCAGAATGTATATTATTCATCCTCAACGGTCGATGCAATGACTTCTTCAAGCGATGTCGACCCTTCTTTCATCCTTTCCATACCGGACCGGCGCAATGTCCACATACCATCTTTCGATGCCTGGTCACGGATTGCATTTTCATCTACTTTCTCCCCCGCGTTCAGCACAATATCCTTGATCGCTTTCGTGAAATACAACGCTTCATGGATTGCAGCCCTGCCCTTGTACCCCCCGGAACATTTGTCGCAACCCACTGCCTTGTAGAATGTATGATTCTTGAGATCCTCTTCGGAAAATCCGAACTTCAACAGGTCACTTTTTTCGCCGTCATCGATCGGAGTTTTACAGACTTTGCATAACGTCCTGATCAGACGTTGAGCAACAATAATATTAATTGCATACGCAATCAGGAATGGTTCGATCCCCATTTTATACAACCGGGCAACCGCGCTCGGTGCATCGTTCGTATGCAGCGTGGAAAACACCAAGTGACCCGTATTTGCAAGTTTAATAGCGGTATCGGCGGTAATTTTATCTCGCATTTCACCGACCAGTACGATATCCGGATCATGTCGCAGGATACCGCGGATCGATTGCTCGAACGACATCTTCGGTCCGATCTTCAGTTGGCGCGCACCTTTAATAATATATTCCACAGGTTCTTCAATCGTCAATACATTCACGGTCGGATCGATAACCTGATACAGCGCAGCAATCAGCGTTGTTGATTTTCCGGATCCTGTCGGTCCGGTCAAAATAATAATACCTTGCGGTTTTGCAATCGCTTTATAAAAGAATTGTTTCGCAGGTCCTTGCAGACCGAGTTTGTTCAAATCGGTGATCACTTTCCGGTCATCCAATACGCGGATGACGACCGATTCGAATTTATTTTTAAATTCTGTGGTAACGATTGGCATGATGGAAACACGGAACCTGAGTTGATGTCCGTCTACTACCCGCTGGATAAAACCGTCCTGCGACATTTCACGTTCAAATCGGTCGACATTCTTCGTACGATCCTTAATCACCGCCATCACCGCTTCCGGCATGGTATTTTCTTGGCAATGCCACAATTTCAAATTACCGTCAACCCGAAATAAGATATTTGTTCTTTTCCCTTCAGCTGCAACAATGTGCACATCGCTGACTCCCGATCGAACTGCTTCCACGAGTGAACCTTCGAACAGGTTGGCCAGCGCACTTTTATTAATTTCAGCATTCAGTTCATCTTCATCAACATTGGCTTCCTCTTCACCTGTTTCCACGCTGATATGATTGTCTTCCAACAGTTTCAGAAATTCATTTTGCGGAGGAATAACTTGTTCGGTGAGATTCTGAATATCTTTCAACCGGCAGTATGTCACTTCATATTTTTTAACATTGAAGTTTCTGGAGATCAGCGGAATGTTCCTGTCCGTCGGATCCGCTGAAATGATGATCAGTTTGTCCGGCTGCTTTTCATCAAATTTCAGCGGGATCATCTTCGTCTGAATCATCAACTCCTTATTCCCTTCCGGGAGTCCGTCGACGAGTTTCCGGATAAAATCTATCCTGTTTTTTTCAATATTTTCATCGGCGATATAGATTTCGCGAAAGGCATATAGATTGGCAACCTCGCGGAATACAGCATCATGATCCGCATTAAATTCCGAGACAAGAATCTGTCCGAGATTTCGGCGCTCTTTTTTGGATGCTTCCGCTTCTTTTATCCGCAGCGATTTTTCGAGCGTCTCATAATCGATAATCCCCTTTTTCAGGAGCGTATATCCGATTTTGTCAGTAATATCTATATCGGCCATAATGATTCCTTTGGGGAGGAATTAAAAATAATAACTAAAAAATGTCAACCATCCACCGGGGGGTTTTGGTTTGATCGTGGCGGTTTCAGACGATACCAGCGTCAATCCCGTCAGCACAATCATGATAATCATCGAGATGACCAATTGAATCATATCAATGGCATTGCGCATACGATAGCCGGTTTCTTTTTCATAATATTCCGCCAGTTGCATGGCTGTATTTCTCACTGTTCCCGTTTCTGCACCTGAATGGAATCTGGAAAGAGCAGTTTTTGTAAAGACACCTGTTGCTTCAAACGCTTCCGTGATGCCCGCACCCTTTTCCACCATTAGGGGAATAGCAATAGTTTTAATCTGATGTTCCATATATTTATTCCCGCACGCTTCCGCCGCCATTTTTATCACTTCGATATTCTCGCCGGAACCAGAATATAATGCATAGAACACCCGGCAAAAAATCTCGATGCTTGTCTTATGCGTCATGTCGCCAATCGCAGGAATTTTCCAAATATACTGATCGATCATCATACGTCCACGCGAAGTAGATGCAAACCGTGCCATCAGTAGAGACGGAATCGCAATGATCAGTGAGATCCATACGAAATTATCCGTGAGGAATTTGCTCAACTTTAATGTCGACTTCGTCATCGGCGGAAGTTCGATCTTAAATTTTTCGAACAGGCTTGCAGTATCGGGAAAAATTACGGCAACGTAATATCCAACGGCACCGAACAAGATAACGAGTGTTACTACCGGCATGATCAACGCACTTTTCAAATCTTTTTTGAATTGTGCGTTCCGTTCCAAAAATTTTGCAGTGCTTTCGAAGATCTCACCCATGTTACCGCTCTTCGAAGCAAGGCCGAGCATGTGCGCTGCAAACTTCCCGAGCTCTTTTTCATGCTTCTGAAACGCTTTTTCGCTGTCTTTTCCCTGTTTCAAGTCCTGGTTGATATCCCGGATCGCTTCACGCAGCGATTTATTCTGAATGTCATTGATGAGCATCGACATCATATCACCAAATGGCAATTTCTGACGTATCAAGTCTGCGCTCACACGGACAAACGATACGACTTCAATATCGGGGACTTTTCCGCCGCCGGCGAATAATTGTTTGCGGACATACACAACGGTATATCCCATTTTCGTCAGCGCATCTATGACTTCTTGTTTGGTAAATGCCTTTTGTTCACCATCAACAGGAGCATCCGTTCCTTTTTTCACTCGATAGAGGAATGTCGACCGGGTATGGATTCCAGAAATCTTAAATTTGCGTTCCCTCGCCATCTGCGTGGCACGCTCTTTCGCTAATTTCATGGAATCTGCATTGATGACACCCTGCACCGGTTTACCGCTGAGTGAGACACCATCAATACGAAACTCAGGCATTGTATTTTCCCTTCCTTATAATATTTAAAGATACAATCGCATCAAACCAAAATCAATAGAAACTATAGAACAGTATGGGCTAAAAACGACAAAAGCAGATGTTAATAAATTAACATCTGCTTTTCGAATTCGATCTAAGTGTCCGATCAGTTTACCGTGCTGATCGTTTGTGCGCTGGGGGTCACCACACACTCCATAATCGGGAACGAACCATTGTCCAATGGCGCCTTCCCGGTTCCGACGAAAGTGATGAGCGTCTGAGTTGTACCTGATTTTATTGAATATGTTCCATTATCATTCGTTGAAAAATTGCTTGAAACCAATAATAAAATCCCACCGCCGCTGCCAAGATTCATAAAACTATGCCCTCCACCTCCCATTGATGTAGGACGCTTATAATAGTGACGCGCTTTTGCGGCAAGGTGCATCATGTCATTTGCCATTGCGTCTCGATTTGTGCTTACAGCGCTGTCTTTGAACAGCGTTATCCCGACGGCTATTGCAATACCGACGATGATTACTCCAAGAATTATTAAGAGAAGCTGCTGCTGTCCCATGTAAGTATCTTCCTGAGAAGATTATCAAAGAAAGAAAGGGCAAGTATTTCTTGCCCTTTCTTTCAATAGATCGATTATTGTACTTGTGAAACAGTGTAGGTGGATGGAGCAACCGTCACCTGATGGATCGGGAACACACCAGCAGAGACTTCGTTATTGCCGGTTCCGACGAATACGATTGCGGTAGCAGTAGTGGTTCCGCTGATACCATATGTTGCATTGTCATTTGTCGCTACGGCAGTTCCAACGATTACTGTTACTGCAGTGATACCTGTGAATGAATTACCGCCGCCGCCCAATGATGCCGGTTTACGATAGTATTGCTGTGCTTTGGAAGCAAGATTCACGAGATCAGCTGTGATAGCATCGCGTGATGCGCTCAATGCGTTATCCTGAAACATTGTGATACCGACTGCAACAGCGATACCGACGATGATCACACCGAGGATGATCAAAAGCAATTGTTGTTGTCCCATAATGTACTCCTTTGTTTGTTGTTAGGTAATGTAACGTTAGTTATTTTTTGTGGATCATTATCTGCATTGTCTATTCATATATAAACATGTCCCGTGCCAAAATATAATTCCTATATTTATTAACTTTTGGACACCTTTTCAGAAAATTCCGGTAATAATTTCCGGCTAGCGGTTGTAATTACCGAGTATTTATTTACCGATCACTTTTTTAAGGACAGCGTTTCCTAAGTCTAATTCTTGCTTCGATTTCAGGAAGGTACTAAAAGTAGACGAAAGATATAGCTTTGTCCGAAGAGAGTCAATCTCATACGCTTTAGAAAACTGTAACAATGCCGTTGTTGTGTCCGACAGCAAAATGGCAGTTAGGGCAGCATTAATCCGCTGCGGGACCTGATGAGGCTCTATTGCAATTTGTGTAGCAAAATCACTAAAAGCTGCCTGTGCGTTTCCTGCCTGCAACGAAATGAGCGCTCTGTTGCCGTACAATTGTGCGAATTGAGGGGCTAACTGTTGTGCTTTCCCAAAATCAGCATACGATTGAACAAATTTCCCCATACTACCATAGACTGTCGCTCGATTCGTGTATGCCTCAAAGAAATTCGGTGCGTACCGAATCGCTTCGGTATATGCTATCACCGCACTGTCAAATCGGGAATAGAGGGAATGAATCGAACCAAGACCAAAATACGCATTACTGGAAGTGGGATCCAACGCCAACGCTTTTGTAAAATCCACGGTGGCTGCGGGTAATAACATCGCACTGAGATTCACTACTCCCCGGCTATAATGTACCTCATAATCATTCGGTGCTAGAACAATTGCAGCGTCGATTGCCTTTAACGCCGGATCGATCTCGTATCGGAAATAATGATACATTCCTTTTTTAAGGAGAACAAAAACATTTTCAGGTTTTTCTTCAAGACATTGTCCCCAATACGTATATCCGTTTTCCCAGTATGACGCCTTCACAGCAGTTTGCACAGAGAACACTAGCAGCACAATACTTCCAATGCCGTAGATAGCTTTTATTAGAAACTTCTGAAAAACAACATTGCGATGAGATTTTTCAGATGTTTCTATTAATAATTTTCTTTCTTTGACGGATATAAGAATTTTTTCGAATGCCCAAACAATTATTACAATCCATCCTGCCGAGGCAAGATATGCACCATCTTCAGCAAACGCCCAGTCTCCCCTACTCACTCCCGTAAACAATGGAAGACTACCGAACAGAATAATCATAACACCATAAAAAATTATGCGGAAGTGATTTCTCAACAATATTGCAACAGTACAAACCACGAGCGCTATCAAAGGAAATATCATCGCAAGGATCCCTTGATCCTGATTGTACTGACTCACAGAATCAACCAATAATGACGACATCCATGGAAGGAATGTTCGGAACGCTTGGTCGATGAATCCGAACCGGAACATCAACACCGATTCGCTGATGAGCGACCAACCATACGACAAAAAATGAGTATTCCATACTGCGCCGATCACTCCACCAATCAAGATGAATAAAAACGGACTCAACGATCTTAATGACACCATTTCCTGTTTTGCCGTCCGCAGCAATATGAGAGCCACGATGACATATGCAGCAGGATTTCCGATTAGTTGTAAGAGCAAAGCAATGATGATGGATACAATCAAAAAGAATCGTTTCCCGCCTTCCAAATAGTTTGAATACACAAACACCATGAACTGCAGCATCAACATCGATAGTACCGTTTGCTGATTCGTGATCATGGCAATCGACTCGACGTGGATTGGATGGACGGTAAACAACAACGCAACCGTCATCGCCATGACCGATGACGCTCCAAATCTGAGCAGAAGAATAAAGAGCATGAGTGCATTTGCCGTATGCAACAAAATACTGATAGCATGGTAGATAAAATGGCCATCCCCACCTATCGAAAACTGCATTCCATACCACAGCATCATTGCCGGAGAATGTTCACCCTGCGAAAATATTGTGCCGGCACCATTGGCTATTGTGTGCAACGCAAAGAATAGTTCGTCATCGCGCCAATTGATTATTTCATTCAGCAGGATATGAAAATGCACCAGCGCCGAAATGATAAACAGTGCATAAATAAACAGAATATTTTTAAAATGTTTGGGGTTCATTGTTTTCGATTACCAATAAATTTCTGTGCAACAGACGTCCGCATCGATCGTATCGAATCACCCAGCATCAAATATGTCCGGCTGAGTTCACCATACAATTGTTCTAGTCGTTTTCCTTTATCGATCTCTGTTTTGATTACTGACGCTCTTGCAACATATTTCGAGACCGATGTATTGATTCGAGTGATCATCGTATCCTGAAGCAGTTTCGGATTCAGCATCAATGCCATCGATCCATCGGTCATGGCCCCACCGGCATTCCCCAAATCCATATTGGCGGCAGCACGAAAATAATATGCCTCCCACATCGATCCATCATACCGAATGGCTGCGTCAAAATAGTGTCGCGCCATTATGGCTAAACGCTTTTCATTTTGGAGGATCATACCGTATCCCAGATATGCCCGTGCAAATGCCGAATCCGCATCGAACGCTTTTCCATAATATGCCAGAGCACTGTCATACTCATGCAAATAATAAAGCGAAGCTCCTTTATTATAGAGTTCGTACGGTTTCGCTTTAGATGAAAACACCACCGAGTCAAAATCAGCGATTGCTTTTTGATAATCTTTCAAGAAGAAATAGATATTCCCTCTGACCGCATATAAGGCCTTTCTGTTGGGATGCAACACAATCGCTCTGTTTGCATCGTCCATTGCTCCAGAATATTGTTCCAGCTTAATCCTGTCCAGTGCTCTGTTGGCATACGCGATCCAAATCGTTTGATCACGTTGAATCACATCGGAAAAGACACTGATGCTGTCCTTCCAGACCGATACACGGATGATTGTTCCGATAGTAAACATTAGTGTTACAAGCACAAGAAACATTGACGATGCACCGTACCAAAACGGTTCTCCGTCCGCATATGATGCGAGAATGTGTTTACCCCCAATGACTCCAACGAACAAAATCCCAATGGAAGAAATATATGCATATCGTTCCGCCACAAGGGAGGTGTTATTAAACGGCAGAATTTGAAGCACGAGGAGTAATGGAATAATGTATATTCCAGCACCGAACAGGAGAAATTTCCACCGATTCCCTGCCAGAGTCAGTCCAGTGCAGATCAGCGCAAGGATTATTGGAGCGGCATAGAACCACGCCGGCAGCACGCCGGATGAGACGATCGGATAATGATGTATTGCAGACAGATCAATCGGAATTATAATCTTTCCGAAATAAAAAACAATTGAGTAACACACCATCAACACTTGATGCTGGAATTTAAAGAGCGACATGATCGAAACAACATCCGTGTCGGAATTCGAAAGCGCCATTGTAAAAATCCCGAAGCCGAATGCGATCAGCACAAACGGAATTTTTTCTATCAGGATATTTCGATCTAATGGCCGGTGCCTCCACCAATCAATCATAAACAACACGAGAGGAAAAACAACCATCGTCGGTTTGGAAAGCAAACCGAGAATAAACACGATTCCCATACCGATAATAGTGCCGATGCGATGTTTCCCCTCTAGAAATCCGAAGTACAGATTCATTCCGGAAAGAAAAAATAATGAATACAACAAATCCTTACGAGCCGACACCCACGATACCGTCTCGACATTTACCGGATGAATACCAAATAACAAAGCAACGATCAGTGCGCTGTTGATGTCGCCTGAGATGTAAACGATAAGCCGGTACACTAGCAGAATATTAATTAAATGTAACAATAGGCTCGTACGATGAAACGCCGTTGAGGAACCGCCGCCGATTGCCCAATCGACTGCATACGAGAGCATCGTTACAGGATGATACATATAGTCCGTATTTGGCGTGAACAATTCACCAACCGATTCCCATGTCAGAGATTGAATCCGTTTATTCTCCGTGACATGGATTTGATCATCCCAATTAGTAAATCCGGCATTTAAGTTCGGATAGAATAGAACAAAAGCGAACAGGAGAATCGGGATCATGAGAAATGATTTCGGCGGTATGATGTTCGTCATTTCATCACCACGCCAAGGTAAATCATCTGATATAATCCGTTGAGGACAATCTTCCCGTTTTCTCCTCCGACACTATAAATTCCATTTACCAGCGCAATACCAATATTCGTTCCGATAAAAAATGTCGGCACAATAATATTACCGATCAGTACGTATTTGTATTTCATCCCAAGTTCCGTAAAGTATTCTTTCATCAAAAAAAGGGCTATAAGGAGTGAAAGAATTCCAAATCCCATCAACCGTGACGTATCCACTCCGATGATGGTGAACGCAATGGCAATAAGAATGAATCCGGCCAGCGGTACTCGCAAATTTTGGAATTTTATTATTGCGAAACCGATGATTCCCCAAAGAAGTTTGTACGATAACGCAATTCCCGCCAACAATCGATACGGATGTTCCACCGCCCACATCCAACCGCTTTTGCCGTACACGTCGCGCACCGAAAGCAATAAAGAGATATTTCCGCCGAAACTTGCTATCCAAAAAAAACAATAGAAGAAGACCAGAGTCGCCAACATCATATTTTCTTTTCTGGTAAAATACATCAGGGAAATGAATGCTAGAGGGACAATGCTGATTTCATGCGCAAGTAATGAAAGAACAGCCAAACTCAAACGACCCATAGTGGTGGTCGGGATAATGAATAGTAAAAGAATAAAAACCAACGCCAGTTGTTCTGTATATCCCGGAATTTGCAGTTGGGTCATCAGAAATGATGAGGTTCCAAGTGAAGTAAGTTCGAGTCTGCTTAGGGTAATGCCGCGTGTAATAAAAAAAAGATGAACCAAGAGGAACATAAGGAGTGTAACGAACAAGCTGAAAAAAAAGTATAATACCGGTCCTTTTAACTGAAGAAAATAGGCAATGGAAGGCATCAGCAACCGTTGATAGAACCACAATTTGGAATCGTTAAAGCTTAACGGTTCAATGCTCATTCGTGCGTACATATTGCCCCCCAATCCAAGCTGCGACGGAACCACAAGGAGGCATAATATTCCAAACGGAATCAGAATTGAGGTGTATGTCTGAACGTCCTTATACACATGTTCGTGTTTTTCGATGTGTTTTCGTATATCCTTGAACAGCGGATATGCCGTTATCAACAGTGCGATAAAAAAGATCCATGTTCTGACCGGCACGATAATTTCAGAGATGTTACTATCCTTCCGGGCCGCCAATTGATCCACCATCGCTGAAGAAAGATATCCTGAGGCATGCAGAATTTGGAAGAAACGATCGTACCAACTCATAACGAAATTGATGGGAGCATGAGTGATGGCGAAAAGTACGACAACAGCGACAACAAAAAATCGAACGTAGAATGAAGAGTATTGTTCATCATCAGCGTGCCGCGAGAAAAATTCTGGAAAGTTCATGGTGTACTGGTTATAGGAATAAGCCATCGAAGGTTTTACTCCATCGGTTCGCAGTATGCAGTTCCTTATTGTTGTGCAATATCTTCAATTTTATTGTGAAAGAAAAGTTCTTTGCATTTTCAGAAACACCATTGATGATCAATACCTCGTCTGAATTTCATTGAGTTTCATTTTCAGCGATTCCGATTGCTGCTGCCGGTTCCAGGCGTCTAAAAGAATTTGTTTTGCAGGAAAATACTTCGATTTCTGTTCATAGAGTGCTGCTAGACGAAGGGCAATGTCATTATTGACCGGATTAGAAAGATACGACCGCCGCAGTGATTCAACTTTGCTGTCTGACAATCCTAGTTGGTCATAATCGTCAGCAAGTTGAGCATACAATTGTGAACGTTGCATTACCGATGCAGCGCTTCGCAGTTCAATCATGTGCGTAAATAATGAACGAAACAGGGGAACAACGGGTTCACCGGGAAACCGATCCGTCATCGCAGCAAATGCTACTGAGGCATTTACCGTATCCTGATTCAACAGCGAGAAATACACGAACAAATTGTACGCTGGAAGATAGGTCGGTTCTTCCCGGATTGTTGCGTTAAGATAATTGAGAGCATTCTGCCGGCGATCCAGCTCCCAATAATTCAACGCGATGTTAAAATATTTCGACGCTCGGTCTTTTGGATTTGTCGATTTCTCTACTGCTTTCCGCTGATTAATCACATTTGTGTGGAATCCCACCTGTTGAGCCAAGCCGATCCCCTGCGGCATTCCGAACAACGAACTGTAAATATTCAATGCAGTGTCATAGTCACCCGCACATTCTTCGGTCACACCTTGATAGAACCGCAGTTGGTAGTGTATCGCAGTAAGATTCGCATTCTTTTGAAAAAATGTACGGAGTGTATCATAGCCTCCATGCTCTAAATAGTGGAACATGTATTGAAACATAGCACGTGTCTCAGTCAATTTTGGAGTTTGTGCAGTCACCTCCTCCACCTTGAACACATCCAGTCCGGCAACGGAATGAACAAGTGAAAACGAATACCGCTTCGTTGCATTCATTTGAAATTCGTATTCATGCCAGCCATACATATCTTTTGTCGTTACCACATACGAAACGCCATAGTCCCTAATTGATTGTTCAAACGTAGATAATGAAACAAACGCATCCAATAATAATACTTTTTTTTGCGGCAGAACTAATCCGAGTTCCTTCCACCGTGAGATGATCACGTTTGAAGAATCTCCGTTTTGCAGTACCCATTTGGCCGCCAGTGAGAATGGTTTTGTCATTTCGGATGAACGAGTCGAATGATGAACGATATTGTCATAGTACGCTACCGGATCACTCCTATACTCGTCTGCTTCCCGAAGAAAACCAACTCCCCACAGAATGTTCGGAACCAAACTCACTCCCACAACCGCAAGTACCATTGCGGGGATTGTTTTCTTCCGGTTTCGTGACAAGGATTCCACTCCCCTCCCGAAAAATATAATCATCACTATCAACACGGGATACAAAAACCGAATATCGGCGACGGGATAGATCAGAATCATTGCACCATACAAAAATATAAAAGTGCAGAAGAGAAACATCATCCGACCGCGTATGATCTCATCGTATATTCCAACAAGAATAACAATAACAGACAGTAGTGCAGCCATACTAAAAGCCGGAGAGACAATATGTTGAGCAACGATGAGCACCCCTGACGTACGATCGACGACCTGATAGTAAGTATTTTGAAGTTCACCAGAAAAACTAAACTGAGAAGAGAACAGTACTCCGAGTAATTCTCTCCCGTAAAATATTCCATTCACCCCAATCCGCATCCACAATTCTCGCACGACAGAGTGTTCGCTAGAGGTCAGGATATTAGAACTGAACAGCATCGCATTACGTAAATCCGGATGTTCGCGCGCCGCGACTAATAGTTCGTTTCGAACGTACCAAGCGCCGAAGATCATCGTGACGCCAATAAACACCCAGCCGGCATATTCGTATTTTTCCTTTAGAATGAGAAACGCAACAACAACAATCAACAGCACAATACCAATTTCGCGGGAGAGAATGCATCCAATCAACAATATAATCACCGAAAACAGCGTCGATGTTTTTGTCAAGTCACTCTTCAGCCAATATTCCAATGCGAAGAATAATCCCACAAGGAAAGCAGCAAAAAGTATCTCAGAAAGGACCTGAGTGGAATACAGCAGCGTCAATGGATGTGTTGCCAGGATGACAGTACAGATGCCAGCAGCCACTCGTCCGCTCCTAAACCTGATCATCTGAAACAGACCGATCAATAAGAGTATTCCGATCAGAATTGTTTCGAATTTTAATGCGATACTATTGTGAGGATACAGTGCGGCAACGGGAGCAAGTAGTACGGAATACAACGGAGCATGCACAACGTACCGTGAGGGTTCCGGAGATGTCCAATCTGAAAATCCATTTCCCTCAGCAATCGACTCGGCCCAGATTGCATACCGTGCACTG
>JALNZH010000066.1 GCA_023229405.1 Bacteroidota bacterium | reverse complement strand
TCTTTCTTAACCTGACAGCATTGCCCCTTGGTAGGGGGAGAAAAAGCTCGCTCAATCCTCCTAAATTTCGCTCCCTCCTACATCTCATCCAACACGGTAAAAAATGTAGAGGAGGGCTTACTTTCTCAACATAAAATATCTTCAATAAATCCACCTGTTTCAATAAATTTTTGTCAATAAGGGTTTTATTTTGGACAGCTATGTCCTGACATCATGCTTGTCCAAAATAAATCACGAAAAAATGAAAAACGGAAGCTCTTCTTTTCTTGACGGGGCAAGAAAAGAAGTAAATGTCCCGCAGTGTGGGCTGCCCCGCATTTCGAGATTCTGCCTCTAAACGTGGGCGAACAGTGGCATTTGATAAAAAAACTGATGTTATTTTTCTATTACAACGCATTCTCTTAATTTGTGTTTTGGAGTTTCCGTCCATCTTTCACGACCGGATTTTAAATGCGGAACCGTACAGTAGCAAATATCTCCCGGATTGAACTCTGAGCGACATACAATTGCCGCTCAACGAATGGACCGGATGGCATCCGGTTCTACATTTTAATTGCGTGGAAGATTGTACTTTTTAATTCGATCATACAACGTCGAACGATCTACACCAAGAATTGTCGATGCTTCTTTGATATTCCCGTGTGTGCGATGGAGCGTAGCTGTGATCGCCTGGTTTTCGATTTCCTCCAACGTTAGTTCCGATGGAATCGACCACTCTATCTTTTCCCGACCGTGATTATTGAGGAAAATAAAATCTTCTTCGGTCAACACTTTTGTTTTGCAGGTGACAATTGCCCGCTCAACGGCATTTTCCAATTCCCGTACATTTCCCGGCCAATTATGATTCAACAAGATCTTCAACGCTCCTTCCGAAATGTCGTTCACTTCTCTTCCCAATTCCGGGCCAATGTGCTCAATAAAATTGTGCACAAGCAAAGGAATGTCTTCTTTGCGGTCCCGTAATGCCGGAAGATGAATGTTGATGACATTGAGCCGATAAAAAAGATCGTCACGGAATTTTCCTTCCCGTACTGCATCTTCCAGATTCCGGTTCGTCGCGGCGATTACGCGCACATCAATGTCTATTTGTTCCATTCCGCCGACTCGATAAAAATTCCGTTCCTGAAGAATACGCAGAAGATTCAACTGCAGTTTCGGAGAAATGTCGCCAATCTCATCCAAAAAGATTGTGCCGCCTTCCGCAATCTCAAATTTTCCTTTTTTTTGTCCGGTCGCACCGGTAAATGAACCTTTTTCATGTCCGAACAATTCCGATTCCAGCAGCGATTCCGTCAACGCAGCACACGAAACGCCAATAAACGGTTTGCCTGCCCTATCACCGGAAAAATGAATCGCGCGGGCAATCAGTTCTTTCCCTGTGCCGCTCTCACCCTGAATCATCACCGTGCTGCGAAGACTTGCCACTTCTTTGATCAATCCGAAAATCTCCATCATCTTCGGATTCTTGCTGATGATGTCGCAGAAACTGTACTGCTTCGTCAGTTTCTTCCGCAAAATAGAATTTTCCCTCTGCAGATTCTTAATCTTAATGATGCGGTTGACAAGAAGCGATATTTCTTCAGGGTTGCACGGTTTCACGATGTATTCTTGCGCTCCTTCCTTCATAGCGGTGATCGCCGTATCCACCGTGGCATATGCTGTAACGATGATGATGGATGCATCGGAGTGAATTTTCCTGATCTCCATCATCGTTTCTATGCCGTCGTGTCCGCCGGGCATTTTCAGATCGATAAAATAGATCGCATATTCTCTCTTGTTCGTTTTTACAATCGCATCATTGCCGGATTCTGCGGTATCAACCGAATATCCGTCTTCTCGCAACCATGCGGCGAGCGATTCGCGCATTACTTCTTCGTCGTCTACGACCATGATGTTCCATAACTTTTTCATCGTTGCATCTCCATGCCGTTATTCCGGCGTCTATGATTGGTGAATTCTTCGAAGAGGATGGAACAGTTACTGCATAACTCTCCGTTTTTTTTATCAACATGCTGTATTATATTCGACAACGACATCGCACAAAGAGGATCATGACAATGTACCAAACCGAACGTATGTCCGAGTTCGTGTACAGCCTCCTTCATGATACGATGATGGAAGACCGGCGCATTAGGCGGTAAACGATAAAATTCCTGCCGCAGCCGCGCAAGCGAGATGACCGCTGCGGGACCGTTCAATTGAGCATGACCGAACACAAAACTGAGCATCGGAATAAACAAGTCACGCTCTGTAATTCCCAACAGGCGGATCGCATCGTCCGGTACGCGGCGAACCAGATCTTTCAGAATCAATGACGAATTCCATTGGCCGGATTTCTGATCAAGCGCAAATGCCGGATCGGGAAGCGGATTAAGTCGTTTTACATCGAATCCAAATACCTGCCAGAGACACACTTCCAACGGAGAGATAATCTCTTCATCGATTGTTCCGAACTGTACGAGGTAGATTGCGTTCAAGAGTTGTCCTGATTGTTATCGTTGTCATTTCTCAATTGACCCGCCACTGTTTGCCAGCAGGCTACCCCCTCCCTTGAAGCGGAAGGTAATTGCATTCTTTCCATGAAAACGGGAGAATGAAAGATGGCCAAGCCTTGAGAGAAATTAATTTTCGTTTTTTCTTTATGCATTATTCTTTTTCGGTTCTGTTTTCAACGACTCATCAAACGGAAGTGTGACAATGAATGTCGTTCCTTTATTGGGTTCGCTCTTTACATCGATATCTCCTTTATGCGCCTCGATAATGCCAAAGACAACTGCGAGTCCGAGGCCGATTCCTTTCCCTTCCGGCTTTGTTGTAAAAAACGGGCTGAAGATTTTTGAAAGATGTTCTTCCGGAATTCCATCGCCATTATCTGTAACAAAAAACAGCATTTGGTTACCGGAGAGATTCTTTTCGGTCTTAACGAATACAGTTCCTTCCGGTTTTCCCTGCGCTGCTTCCGCGCCGTTCATAATCAGATTAATCACCACCTGTTGCATCTGTGAACCGTCGCAATGTATCAGAGGCAGATCCGATTGCAAATCCATGTGTATCTTCACACCGGAAAGTTTTATTTTGTGATCCAACAGATTCACGGTGGATTTGATCATAGCATTAAAATCAATTTTTGCGCGAAACGGTTTTGAGCGTCGCGAAAATGCAAGAAGATCCTGGACGATTCTTCCGACCCTCGTAGTTTCATTTACGACTTGAGAAAGATATTTCCTGAATTCTTCCACACGCTCCTTCGGTATTCCATCATCCTTCATGATTCTCTGCATCAGCATCGCCAGATTCAGTACACCGGAAACCGGATTGTTGATTTCATGTGCAACACTGGCGGAGAGTTGTCCGAGCGACGCAAGCCGGTCACTCTGCAGTAATTTTTGGTGAGCAATTTTCAACTGATCCGCTCGTTGACGGATCTTCATTTCCAATCCTTCGGTAAACTCGTTAATTTCCTCCAGTGCAGCTTTCAACTGGATGCGCATGATATCGAATGACCGCGCCAGCTCCCCCAGTTCCTCGCTCGATTCAATCACGATCGGTTTATCCAGTTGCATCTCGCTGACAGCGCGTGTACCGGCGATTAAATGTTGAATGGGACCATCGATATAATGTTTAGTGAAATAAAAAATAAACAGACTCATGACAACGACAATGGAAAATGAAATGAGGAAGACACGGATTTGCAGTTGCGCCATTTCTGCATCCACCATATCCAGCGTCATGGAAACATCAAGCACTCCTAAAACATTTTGTGATGTGGGATGAGCGTGACAATCCGATTCCGTACATGACGGTTCATTGTAGATCGGAGTAATCATGGAGAGTGTGCGATGTTTATCCGGAGTTGAATATACTCTGGCGCGCGTCGGAACATCGACTTTTACTAACGGCTGTTCCGCAGAATGACACATAAAACATGCTTCGGCATATTTATCAACCACGCCGGTATCCGATTTTTCTGTGGAATACATAATCTTCCCTTCTTTATTGAAGATTCGTATTCTTGTAATTCCCTGCTTCTGAGCGATTGTTTCCATTGTTTGATACGCGGATTCGCGCTGATCCGCCAGCATGGCATGCCACGTAGCGCTGGAAATACTTCCGGATAACTGATCGGCACCGAGCATCATCGCTTCAAGCAGTTGTCCTTCCTGCGTTTTTACATGGATGAACGAAGAGATCATTCCGACGATGGTCATAATGAGTGTGAATGAAAGAATGAGTTTTTGTGAGAGCTTTTTCGGCGGAAGCCTCAGTGCTTTTTGTTTGAGATTCATCGTTGTGTTTTCCTACAGTTGTCTACTGTTGGTGTTGCATCATCCGTGCCACGGAATATTTTCTGTTCCTTTTTATTTCGATGCAAACATTGCTTGATTTGAAGGTTTTCGTGGATTGAAAAATATTTCACGGAATTATCTCTCCGATTGTCTGCTGATATTTTTTACACATTTCACTGTACAATTCCTGAATGATCTGGATGATTCTTGAGTTGATTTTATTGGTCTCAATTTCATTGAATGATTTCCGTTATGTTGATTTTTCCTACATACCGAGAGGCAATTTCCCACAGACAAGAATCAATTGTCCAACTTCATTTCTATTCTTAAATCGCCGCAACGTATTGGTACCACAACAATTACGAACAATCAATAAATCAAGGCATACTGTTTGTCATACGGTAGTATGAACCAACAGAATACCGATAGAGAAAAAACCGACAATCTAAATGAAGGAGAAACATTATGTTTGAATCAATGGATTCGGAAACCCTATGGCTGACGTTAACGAATGTCGGACTTGGCATCGTTACCATTGCCTGCATCATCGCGTTTGGTGTTGTAGCTGCAAAGGAATTTTTTGCGGATGCGCGAAGTAAAGTGCGTGTTCCCCAATTGCAAGATGACCATTCGTTTGTCCTGGACGATCTCGGCATTACTATGGCGGACGGCGGTAAACGAATCGATGAAAAAGAACACGTGAAGAAATACGAACAGGACGAGGATGAAAAGAATATCCAACGTTCTGAGAACTAATTGAGAGCGATGAATTGAGAGGTGAGAAATGCGATGTCCATTTTTACGGGAAGCACAGGTCAAATTCTGTCGCGCATCAGCGTACAGAAAGATGATCGTCCGGCTCGCAGAACAACCTGAACATGAGCGATGCTCGTCACATGAATATGTCAACTGCCCTGCAGCAAAGCAGCATATGGAAGACCGTCCGAGCATCGATCATTGTCCATTCCTTCACGAATCACTTGTGCAATATTGTACCGCTGCTGCTGTGACGAAATACATTCCCTACACCGAATCCGTCCTCTCACAATGCGGTACGGATAGCCATAAATATTGCGAATTGTACCTTGGACTGGCACAACCGAAGGAATTTTCTGAAAGCGTCACATCGAATGGCAGCAAACGGAATGCAGTCCGCCAGTCGATTGATGATGTAAAAATTCCTGCCAATCTGTATTATTCACCGAATCATATGTGGATGGATATCGGTACAGACGGCACCTGTCATATCGGTGTGGATGCTTTCTTAACAAAAGTTCTCGGATCAGTCGATCATATCACTTTCGTCACAAATAAAGGAAACCAGCGTCCGGCTGTTTCGTTCACCGTGCGGGGAGTCGAACTGCAATTCGTTTTTCCGAAGTCAATGAATATCACGCGTGCCAACACTTACCTCCGTACTAATCCTGAAAAAATAATTGCCGATCCATACACCGTCGGCTGGCTGTTCGAAGCCACCGAAGAAAAATTTAAAACAGAGCAAGAGCACCCCGAAGGATTACTCACCGGCGATGACGTCTATCCGTGGATGCGTCAGGAATTAGACCGTATGACAACGCTCGCCCATCATATTGCTTCACAGCCAGATATGCGCGGTGCCGTGCTGATGACGGACGGAGGAATATTCCAGGCTGGTTTTGCTCAACGGTTAACTCGTGAAGAACTGCTGAAACTCTACAATGAATTTTTTTCACCTCTAATGCTCTGGAATGTTCAACCATGAAACCCTACCTCGTCCTTATTGCCGGCATTCTGTTCGGTGCAATCATCGGATGGTTTGCTTTCCCTGCTATACTGTATCACTCCTCCGATCAGCCGTTGCACTTTAGTCACAATACACATACTGGTGAAAGCGGCGGAATGGCATGTACCGACTGTCACACCACGAATGAAACTGGTCGTTTCCAGGGAATACCGTCAGTGATAAAATGTGCAGAGTGCCACGCATCGCCGATTGGAGAATCAGTAAGTGAAAAACAATTAGTGGAACACTACATTACTCCAAATGTTGAAATTCCCTGGCTCGTCTATTCGCGCCAACCAGACAATGCATACTTTCCGCACGCAGCCCATGTAACGCTTGGTAAAATGAAATGCGAAGACTGTCACGGTCCGCACGGATCCAGCGACACTTTACGGATTCATTACACCAATCGTATCTCCGGTTACAGTAGGGATGTTTGGGGAGCGAACATTTCCGGATTTTCCTCCAACCGGTGGGAAGGAATGAAAATGGATAAATGCGTACGGTGTCACGGTGACAATAACAGGCGTGACGGATGCGTGTCGTGTCATAAATAACTATTACAAGATGCAGTCTACCGAACAGGCGGGCTACATCTTGATAAACAAAAAATTCTTATGCTCAAATCAATTACTCGAAGAGACCTTCTAAAATTCACCGGCGGAAGCATCATCGGCCTGATGTTCTCTCCTCTTCCCTGGAAACTGCTGGATGATTCCGCCATCTGGACACAAAATTGGTCGTTAACACCGAAATTGGCGCACGGACCGATCACATCGGTCTTCACACATTGCACGTTATGTCCGGCCGGCTGCGCAATGAAAGCGCTCTGTGTTTCGGGCATGCCATTCTCTCTGACTGGCGTTCCGTTTCACCCACTGACACATGGTTCGCTCTGTGTGCGCGGATTAGCAGGTCACCACATGGCATATCATCCGCTGCGAATCGTTCACCCGCACACGTTCTCCGGAAAATCGGAAGAGAGTTCAATGTCCGCCATTTCCCTGAAACGCGCGTTGGATGCAATCGCCGGACATATGAAATCAACGACAGGCACCATCGCCATTCTGGACCGCCAACCGAACAGAGCTATATCGGAACTGTACCGATCATTCCTTCAACAAACAGAACGCGGGTTATATTTAACTTCTCCGTCGCGTGAAGAAAGTACTTTGGACGCAATAAAAGAAATGGTGAAACCATCGCCCGGGCCGCTCGGATACGATTTTGAAAATACTTCTCTGATTATTTCGTTCGGAGCACCGTTGTTGGACGGATGGGGAACTCCCGGCAGAATGAATGCTATCCGGAATTCACAACGCGCGAAGATTGTACAGATAGACTGTCGGTATTCCCGTACTGCGTTACAATCTGATCAGTGGATTGCCATTGCACCGGGTACCGAACGTCTCGTTGCATTAAGTATTGCCTCTGTTCTGGAGGAAGAACATTTCATTGCACAACGTATACGTCAATCAATTACCAATATTCGTCAATTCTCATCAATGATTGGCCAATTTTCACCCGAAAAAACTGCAGCAAGAACAGGTATTCAACCATCAGTCCTTCGAATGCTGACGCGAGAATTAGCATCGGTGAATTCAGCAATTGTGCTGAGCGGTGCCGATCCCGGCGGGGGACCGTTTGATATTGAAACGGAACGGACGATCGCCGCGATCAATCTGCTTCTCGGCAGTGTCGGAAAAAACGGCGGTATTGTTTCACGAAAAAATATTCCAGGGTACCAATCGGAGTTTACTCCTATTCATTGGTCGAATATACCGGATCATTCCATCGATACATTAATCGTAGACGGTGCTGACTCCGGGTATGCTATTCCATGGAGACTTATCGAACAAAAATTGACAAATACTTCTTCGATGGTTGTCTCTCTTTCGCCGGTGCTGGATCAGATTTCCGTTCACTCGGATTATCTTCTCCCGTCCCCTGCTCATCTGGAATCGTTGCAGGATCAGGTGGCAAACATCGATGCGAAAACGGCAACATTTTCACTATCAATTCCACTGCTTAAGAAAAATGAGAATACAATCGATCCTGTTGATGTGTTGCGAGAACTTTCTGCAAGGCTCAATGTAGTGTTGGAAATCCCGACAGAAGAAGAATTGTTGAAAAATAAAGTTGCGCAGATCCATTCCGGACAACGCGGAATACTCTTCACCTATAGTGACGGAAGCTCAACAAGTATTCGTGAACTCTCATCAGCAGACGACCTCTGGACTGCGTTGACAACAGGCGCAATCTGGATAGATGATGAAATACATCAATTACCGCCACGCTCGGTTACAATGGCACTTTCAGCAGAACAGCCGAAAGACTCAAAGGAAGAACCATTACAAATGATTGCATCCGGATGGCGTGGCGCAGTCTGTGCTTCACAAATCTCACCGATTCTCAGTAAAGTATTTCAAGAGACTGAATTACGTCATGTAAACGGCATCGTCTCGATAAATCCCGAAACGGCATCGCAACTCGGAGTGACAAACGATTCACCGATGACACTCTCAACAAAGAACGGTTCAGCGGCGGTGAATGTGAAGATTGATACAACAGTCCGTCCCGGTATAGTCGATGCTGCGATCGGTCCAAACCTGAACGGTACGGAAACGCCGGCACATCCTGTTGGTAACACACTTTTAAATCTCTGTGATGTCACCAATGACGGAACCTGGAGAATCACCCCTGCACAAATTCTGAAGGTATAACAGATGGACACGACAGTAGAAAAAAAATATAAGTTCGGCATGGTGATCAACCTGGACAAGTGCAATGGCTGCGGTGCGTGTGCTGTTGCGTGTGCGATCGAAAACAATGTGCCGCCGGCAGTTCAGAAAATGAATAAACGCAACGGTCTGACATGGCTTACTATTTCAACCGTTTCCAATAACGAACAATATCCCCAAAGCGAAACGGTCTTTGTGCCGATGTTCTGTCAGCAATGCGAAAAAGAAACGCCCTGCATGACGGTCTGTCCGCAAAATGCCGTTGACGTCGATCCGACCACGGGTATTGTCGGACAGGTTCCCCAGCGTTGTCTGGGATGCCGATATTGTATGACCGCTTGTCCGTATCATGCGCGATATTTTAATTGGTGGGATCCGGAGTGGACAGACGGAATGAAGCAGCAATTAAATCCAGATGTTGCACCACGCATGCGTGGCGTTGTGGAAAAATGCAATTTCTGCCACAGTCGTCTTCATTCCGCAAAAGATAAAGCGGCCACACTCGGAAATCGCGAGATCAATCCGGCGGATTACATTCCGGCGTGTGTTGAATCGTGTCCGAACAAAGCAATTACATTTGGTGACTTAAACGATACCACGGCTCCGATCACGTCATTAGCTTCAAACTCCAATTCGTTCAGATTCCTCTCCCGTCTGGGGACAGAACCAAAAGTCTACTACCACTCTAAAAAACACTGGGTTCGTGCAATGGCGGAAAAAGCGCAGACCCGTTCCCGTCAAGCTGACGGCATCGCAGAGGAGGAGTTCCATGGATAAGCTACTGATACCAAGAGGATTGCAGCGGACAACATTCGAAAAATTTTTACTGTGGATTATTCCCTGGCTCGCACTGCTGGCAGTCGGCGCGTATGCAATCTATCTCTGTCTGGCGGAAGGATTGTTCCACACCAATATGGATAACCGGTTTGCATTCGGCATCTGGATCTTTCTCGATCTGACCGTTATTGCGCTTGGTGCTGGCGCATTCTTCACCGGATTTCTTCTCTATATTTTGAGAAGGAAAGAGCTAAAAGCGGTGATTAACAGCGCCGTAGTGATCGGATTGATCTGCTACAGTGGTGCCGTGCTTGTACTGATGGTGGATGTCGGACAGCCGTTGCGCGCGTGGTTTACGTTCTGGCATCCGAACACACATTCCATGTTGACGGAAGTTACCTTCTGCCTCACCTGCTATCTCATCGTCCTGCTGATCGAATATGTGCCGATCGTCCTGAAGAACAGACAGCTCCGACAGATTCCAAAATTCCTCGTCTTCGAATTTGAACTGCACAAACTAATGCCGGTGTTTGCAGGAATTGGAACATTCCTCTCGTTCTTCCATCAAGGCTCACTCGGAGGATTATTCGGTGTGCTTCGCGGCCGCCCATTTGCGTTCAGAGAAGAATTGGGAATCTGGCCATCCACATTTTTCCTCTTCGTGATCTCCGCCGCCGCTGCGGGTCCAAGTTTTGTGATGCTGACAACAACGCTGGTAGAAAAGATAACGCGAAAACGGCTGGTGAAGGATGAAGTGTACAGATTCCTTGGAAAAGTCTCCGGATGTATGCTGATCATCTATGTATTGTTAAAATCAATTGATACGCTTATCTGGATCAACAGTACTTCGCCCGGCAACGGATTTCCGGCGTTCGAATTTTATGCAACACAATCGTTTGGCACGTGGATTCTCTTTACTGAAATTGTAGTGCTTGGTTTGATCCCAGCATTAGTTTTGCTCAGCAGCCGCCTGCGTCAGAACAAACGGTATTTATTCGGCGCAGGGTTTCTGGTGTGCAGCGGTATTATGCTCAATCGGTTTGTTATGACGATTCAGACACTCGCGCTGCCAACACTTCCGTTCGATAATTTCCTCACCTATGCACCGAGCTGGGAAGAAGTTGCAGCATTCGCATTTGTGATTGCATACGGAGTAATATTGTATTCGCTCACATTCCGGTATTCAGTCATCTTTCCTCAGGAACGGGAACTCGGTCAAACAAACGGTGAGCTTTCTATGCGGGAATTTGCGCAGTCGCGTTCGGTGTTCAAACAGCCGAAGTTCGTTACGCGTCTTATCGATACATTCTCGTCGACAAAATAATTACAGAAATGAACGGAGCATATTATGGTACCCTGGGTTTATGAATTTCACTGGACAGCGTTTCACGTCACATTTCTGCTTATTTTTTTCACCGTCTTCGTCACTGTCGCTGCCACCATCATTATCGCCTTACGCAGAACGCAACAGGACGAACAGCAGCATCGGATGGAGTCGATACAATGGCACTCGGATTTTGAGGATCTCGCACCAGCGATGAAAGTTTGCCGGCATGAATTGAACGGCGATGTGCAACACCGCGTATGCGATAACGAATTCGATTGCCGTTCATGTACATTGCACCCCGTTTTTTCTGCTCGAAAGAAGAAAGGTTCCCTACTTCAGTATGAAGTCTACGGATTCTCCATGCCTCCGTATCGGCTCTATCATCGCGGTCACACCTGGGTACAGCAGGAAGATGACGGTACATTCAAAGTGGGAATTGATGATTTCGGTTCCAGAATTATCGGGAGACCACATTCCATCGAATTACCTCCCATCGGTTCGCACCTCTCGGTGAACGGGAGAGGAATACTTGTCCGGCGTTCGGACTCGACGATCCGTCTCCTCTCCCCGATTGATGGAGAAGTGATTGGCCACGGTAACAGTGAAAAAGGATGGTATCTGAAAGTAAGAGCAGATAATCCGGAACGTGCAACAACGCATTTATTGAAAGCGGAAGAAGTGCCGAACTGGATACTGCGGGAGATGGAACGATTGCAATTTTCGTTTGCTACCAGCGGCGTTGGCGCAACATTGGCAGACGGCGGCGAATTAGTGCCTGATTTTCACAAACATTTCCCAAAAGCGGATTGGGACAGCGTGTTAGGACAGATGTTTTTAGAGGCGTAGCAGACGATTAGATTTCCGTCACTGAGAAGGTGTCGGACATCTGAATCTTATTCTTTAATCACTTCAAGATACAACTCCTCCACCTTCTTCCTCGCCCACGGAGTTTTACGTAAGAAGGTCAAACTCGATTTAATACTCGGATTCTCATTAAAACAACGGATCCTGATGCACTTCCCTAGTTCTTCCCAGCCAAAATGAGCAACGAGATGATTCAAAATCATTTCCAATGTTTTGCTGTGTAATGGATTGTTACGTTGGTTAGACATAGATTTTTTACTTCACTATAATAATTTTATAATTATGGTTGCGGTTTGCGAATGCGGATAGTTGTCGTCGCCAGATGCACTTCCCGCAGAAAGAAGGTCAATCCGATCACAAGTACCAACGTGGCGGCAGAAAAGAGCAGTCCGATAGCCCACTGCAGCGGTGCGGAGAACATCACCTCAAGAAAGAGAGTAGTAATAACGAGGCAGACCAGCAGCGCCGCAATGGTGAATGCTGTGATCGCTACGCTGGTGAAATGCCGCCGCTTCTCTAGGATGTGCAGTTCTTCTTCGGCCACTTCGAGTTCTGGAAATTTGGCTGTGTGTCCACCTTCCGTCAGGAACCGTCCCCGATCGATAATCCTGCTCAATCGCCCAGCCATCACACCCAGCATCCCAGCAATGGCGGTTAATAGGAAAACTGGCGCAAGGGCGAGTTGAATGGCCGTTGCAATGTCGTTACTATACTCTGGGATCATAGGTCAATCTCCTTGTCCCGCTCGTACAAAGTAACGAGTGGGTTCATTTCACTGTCCTCAACAAAATAAGATAGGACATCATCCTTGTCCAAAAATAAATCATACAAGCGAAAAACTTACTCTTTCTTTTCTTAACGGGGTTCCGAAGGAATGCCGACATGGTATAAAGATTTGGTCGGCACAAGAAAAGAAGCACAAGAATCCCTTGCGAAATGTAACGCGCGCGATGAATCCCGTTCGCACTTGCCCGTAGATGGCAAAAAACGACATCAAAAGTCCCTTCATGATTTCAGCCCCCCCCTCTGTATCTCCCCCCTTTACAGGGGGAGAAATAACTCGCTCAATCCTCCTATATTTCGCTCCCTCCCACATCTCATCCAACACTGTAAGAAATGTAGGGGAGGGCTTACTTTTCTCAACATAACATATCTTCCATACATCCACCTGTTTCGATAAATTTTTGTCAACAAGGGTTTTATTTTGGACAGCTATGATAGGACATCGTAAAAAAACATCTTACGTTATTTAACAGGTTTCAACAAAAGATCGTGAAAATCAAAACTAAAATCCGTTGCGGGTGAAACCGCCTTCATCTTGGCATGTTCGATGCTGCCGTCCGGATTTAGGGAGAAGGTAACAAACGCATCAGCGCGCATTTCAGGATCGCTCCATCGGGCAATAAACGTATTGTATTGATAATGCTCCAGATATCCACTGAGCGACGGAGTCGGGACAAACTGCATGAAGAGTTTTCCGTTTTTCTGTTCGATAGTGATATCACCATACCACCCATCGCTATATTTCCCCGCATATTTCTCTAACGGTAACGACGGTTTGGAAAGTGAATCGCGAACTGCTGCAGTTTTTTTGTCCGCCGCAGCATTTGCCGAATCTCCACGATCTTTGATTATTTTATACGCGGTCAGCCAATCGTAATTGGCGCCGATATAATGATCCAGCACGCGCCAACCGATGGAATAAAACGCTCCGCCCATTTCCTGATTCGTAAACACCGCTACACCAACCCGTAATTCCGGAATCATTGCAACAAACGAAAGCATTCCGCTTAACCCGCCGGTATGCCACACCAATTTTTTCCCACGGTAGTCACGCAGGTTAAATCCGCAGCCGTAGCCGGAAAAATTCGACTGCAGCGGCGAAAGTTCTTTTGCCACTTTCCCAACCGGAAGCGGTGTAACAACGGACCAGAGATTTCTTGCTGTTGTCGCAGAAAACAACGGCGATCCGCCGGAAATTTTCCCTGAATCGATCTGGCAGATCATCCATTTGGCGATATCTTCCGCATTGGTATTTACCGTAGCCGCAGGATTCGTCTTTGCACTGTCCGACGCTGCCACAGGACGAACTATTCCTTCAATCAGAGCATGAGGTGTTGCAGCATTTCCTTTTTTTACTGCATCGGCAAATGTTAACGTGCTGTTATTCATCCCCAGCTTGTCATAGATTCTTGTTTTTACAAAATGGTCCCACGACATACCACTGACTGCTTCAATTAATTCTCCGGCTATCAGATACAAAATATTGTCATACGCATACGTGCTGCGGAAACTTGTTGCCAACGGAATATGCTTGAATCGTTTGACAACGTCTTTTTGAGTATATG
>JALNZH010000065.1 GCA_023229405.1 Bacteroidota bacterium | reverse complement strand
TTTATTGAAGATATTTTATGTTGAGAAAGTAAGCCCTCCTCTACATTTTTTACCGTGTTGGATGAGATGTAGGAGGGAGCGAAATTTAGGAGGATTGAGCGAGCTTTTTCTCCCCCTACCAAGGGGGAGATACAGAGGGGGGCTGAAATCAGGAAGGGACTTTTGATGGTGTTTTTTGCCATCTACGGGCAAGTGCGAACGGGATTCATCGCGCGCGTTACATTTCGCAAGGGGTTCTTGTGCTTCTTTTCTTGTGCCGACCAAATCTTTCTACCATGTCGGCATTCCTTCGGAACCCCGTCAAGAAAAGAAGGAATAAGGTTTTCTCTTGTATGATTTATTTTGGACAAGTATGAAAATAGAATAGATCGTACATATCAACAATCATGATTGGCAAATTTGCTGCTGATAGATTTCTGGTGGCACAATGTCGCTGCGTTGTGGCACAATAGGGAAAAAATGGAAGCACTTCAAATATTTATTGGATTCAACACTGTAATTTTCGTAATTCTTTCAGGTCTTCACGTCTTCTGGGCATTTGGAGGGAAATGGGGTGCCGGTGCAGTGATTCCCACAAGCACAAACAATCAACCGGCATTTATGCCGGGAATGTTTATTACACTAGTTGTTGCCTTCGGTTTGTTGGGCTTTGCTGTGGTGACGATAAGTAACTATGGAATATTTCACCCGTGGATTGAGTATCAATATTTTCGATACGGAATGTGGGGAATCGTTATTATATTTTTTTTAAGAACTGTGGGAGATTTCAAACAAATAGGATTTACAAAAAGAAATACCGACACGCCATTCGCAAAAAACGATTCAAGATTCTATTCACCGTTATGTGCCTATCTAAGTATTTCTAGTCTCATGATAGTATTGATGCGAAATAATTAACCAGACAGGACTGCTGATGTCAATCCCTCAGGTTATGAAATAATGAGGAATTAACGAGGAGACGTCAAATGAAATTCCATTTAAAATCCTTTATTGCGGGTTTTATCGTTGCGTATGTCGCAGGAGTTGTCAGTATTGTTGTTTTATTGTATTTCGTCAATGATGACAATATCTCGCTTTTTCAGGAACGAAAACTACCATCTGGAAGAATGATCAAGGTGATTTCATTTAACCTTGCCTGGGGTTCGGATCATGACACCCGGATGAAGAATGAAGATTGTTTTGCACTTGAATATGTCTCTTCTGCGCCGGATCTCGATACGCTTGCGAAAAACCAAGAAACACTGGAGGTCTTTGAAATGATCCGTTTGCTCTCCGAAATGTGGAAATTGGACAAAGCTGTCATCAGTGTTTTTCCTTTCCCGAAACGGAAAGGAGCATATGACATTTATTCCTTTCAACATAATTCCGACGGCACATGGACATTTGACCGGCGAACTGCAAAAGTGCATGTAAATGATTGAAAACGTAACTACTCAGCGATGGTAACAAACATATATACCGTCGTCGTTCTGAACGAAGTGAAGAATACGATAGAAGAGAAACAAATTTGATGATGCGTCATACGGATTCTTCACAGTTTGCCCGATTGCGTCGGTAAGGCGGGCGAGTTGTTCTGTCACACATTGTTTTTTACCAAGAGTTGTACTCCCAGGCTATTTATGGACAAAAGAAAGTTTATACAATCATGTTTAATGTCGTAATCATCGGCGCTGGTCCATCCGGTCTCTCTGTTGCCATTGAAGCAAAAAAACGGGGATTGAAATACCTTGTGATCGAAAAAGGAGGGATTGTTAGTGCAATCCAAAATTTTCCAGCCGAGATGACATTTTTCTCAACGCCGGAATTGTTGGAGATTGGAAATATTCCCTTTACTTCTGCTCAAATGCGACCTACTCGCACGGAAGGGCTTGAATATTATGCACGCGTAGCATCGTATTATGCGCTGCATTGCCAATTTTTCGAAACAGTGACATCGATAACACATTCCGGTGATTCGTTTGTCGTGAAAACCACCCGTAGCGTGTATTATGCAAAGAATGTCGTTTTGGCAACTGGGTATTATGATAATCCCAACTTGCTGAATATCCCTGGCGAAGAACTTTCAAAGGTCTCTCACTATTATGGCGAACCGTATTCATACTATCGGCAACATGTTCTGATTATAGGAGCGAAGAATTCAGCAGCCATAGCTGCGTTAGAATTATTTCGTCACGGCGCTCATGTAACACTTGTGCACCGGGGAAGTATGCTTTCTGATAAGATTAAATATTGGATTCTACCGGATCTGGAAAACAGAATTAAAGAGGGATCAATAACAGCATACTTCCAGACTGAAGTAAAAGAAATCCGGGAAAGGAATGTACTGTTAAAGAATGCAAACGGAGAGTGTGAGATTGAAAACGATTTTGTCTTTGCAATGACCGGGTATCATCCGGACTACGATTTCTTGAAGGCTTGCGGTATTGAACTGAATCCCGAAGACAATTCACCAAAACGGAATCCCGATACTTTGGAAACCAATGTTCAAGGCCTCTATGTCGCAGGGTCGATTGTTGCAGGGAAGAATAACAATTCCATTTTCATTGAAAATGGGCGACTGCACGGTGAAATAATTGTTCAAGGGATACTGCGAACGATGTCTCTGTGAGACGAAGAGGGAAGAAGAAGTTTTTCCTGAAGTTTTACATTGATTCTCTTCCAAAAACTCCTTATTTTACTTCACTTTTGTAATAAAAATCACCACATCGAACCGCGAAATTGAAAGGAAAGCAATGAACGAAGGAACAATTGTTCAGGTAATCGGGCCTGTTGTTGATATCGATTTTTCAGACGGAACACCACCGAATATTCTTAATGCGGTAAAAATTCCGCGGACGAACATTGAAGGGCATAAAGAAGATCTGATTGTGGAAGTGCAGCAGCATTTGGGCGAAAACCGTGTTCGTACTATTGCAATGGATTCTACGGATGGACTTGTGCGTGGTATGAAAGCTATCGATACGGGTGATCCAATTTCCATTCCTGTTGGACCTAACACCCTTGGCCGATTGATTAATGTTATTGGAGACGGCATTGACGGTCTCGGTGAAATTAAAGGCGTTAAGAAATATCCGATTCACCGTCCCGCGCCTAAGTTTGAAGATCTTTCTACCCAGAAAGAAATGTTCGAAACAGGTATCAAGGTTGTTGACCTGCTTGAACCGTATACCAAAGGCGGTAAGACAGGTTTGTTCGGCGGCGCCGGTGTGGGTAAAACGGTGTTGATTCAAGAATTGATTCGTAACATTGCAGCAGAACATGGCGGTTACTCTGTGTTTGCGGGGGTCGGCGAACGTACCCGTGAAGGAAACGATCTCTGGTTGGAAATGAAAGAGTCCGGCGTTCTTGCAAAAACCGCACTCGTATTTGGTCAGATGAATGAACCCCCGGGAGCACGTCTGCGCGTTGCACTGACTGGTCTTTCGATTGCAGAATATTTCCGCGATGATGAAGGTAAAGACGTTCTGTTGTTCATCGACAACATTTTCCGTTTCACGCAGGCAGGTTCCGAAGTATCCGCTCTGCTCGGCCGTATGCCGTCCGCTGTAGGTTATCAACCGACCCTGGCAACGGAAATGGGCGCCTTGCAAGAACGTATCACCTCCACACGCAAAGGCTCGATCACATCTGTTCAGGCAATCTATGTTCCTGCGGATGACTTAACCGATCCGGCACCGGCAGCGGCATTCTCGCACTTGGATGCTACCACCGTGTTGAGTCGTCAGATTTCCGAGCTTGGTATTTATCCCGCCGTCGATCCTCTCGATTCCACATCGCGCATTATGGATCCGTTGGTCGTTGGTCAGCATCATTACGATATCGCAAAATCGGTGAAAGTAATTCTGCAACAGTATAAAGACCTTCAGGACATCATTAACATTCTCGGTATGGACGAACTTTCCGACGAGGATAAACTGACCGTGTCACGCGCCCGTAAGATTCAGCGATTCTTGTCGCAACCGTTCCACGTTGCAGAACAGTTCACCGGCATTCCGGGCCGTTACGTGAAGTTGGAAGATACGATTAAAGGCTTCAAGATGATCGTCGACGGTGAATGTGATCATCTGCCGGAGCAGGCATTCCTGATGTGCGGCGGTATTGAAGATGTCTTCGAAAAAGCAAAAGCACTGCAGGCGGCATAATACACTATGGCAGATAAAAACTTTCAATTGGATATCGTCACTCCGGCAAGAACAGTTTTTTCCGGTGAAGTAAAGAGCTTTACTGCGCCGGGCGTGATCGGAAATTTTCAGGTCTTGTTCAATCATGCTCCGTTGTTGTCTGCAATCGGAATTGGTGAAATTAAAGTTGTTGAACCGTCCGGTAAACTGACGCGGTATGCAACAAGCGGCGGATTTGTTGAAGTAAAAACAAACAAGGTTATCCTCTTAGCAGAATCTGCGGAAAGTGAAGAGGAGATTAATATTGAACGTGCACAAAAATCCAAGACTCGCGCATCGGAACGTCTTATAAAGAAACAAAAAGAGACAGATGTAGAACGGGCAAAGATTGCACTGCAACGGTCAATTAACCGTTTGAACATCGCTTCTAAAAAATAAATGAACATTGTATCATTATAGCCCACTGGAGAATCCTTCTGTGGGCTATTTTATTTTTATACAGAAATCCACTATTCAAAAATACTTAATGCCTGTCGTTGCGGATGAACTTTTGGGTAATGCACTCATCGAAACACGTTATCTGGTGGAACGTGCAACTCTTTTACCTGCAGACTGGAAGGCTTGTTAAGCAGCAAATTCTGAAATTGAATAAGAAGTTCTAACTCTCATGCGACCGACCATTGCTGAAATCGACCTTCGGGCGATCAATTCAAATCTGAGAAATATCCGAAAGAAGATCGGACAGCAGCCGTTGATTATGGCAGTAGTGAAAGCGAATGCGTATGGACACGGCGTCATTCCCGTGGCGCAATCCATTGTTCGGCAGAGAACGGCACAATATTTCGGCGTGGCAATTGTCGAAGAAGGGATTGAGCTTCGACAGGCAAATATCACTTTGCCAATTCACGTCTTTACTGCTCCGATAAAAGAACAGCTTTCGTTATTTATTCAACACAATCTTGAACCGACGCTGTGTGATCTCTCCATCGCACGAGCATTGAATTCTCTCGCCGCTGAAGCAGGAAAGAGTGTCGCCGTCCACATCAAAATAGATACCGGAATGGGGCGTATCGGCGTTTCTCCGCGCGAAGCCGTGAAATTCGTTGAGTCCGTGCTGAAATTCCCGAACATTTTGGTAAAGGGAATTTGGACGCATTTCGCAACATCGGATGAAAAAAATCTTTCTTTTGCGCACCAGCAACTCTCTCTCTTCCGAACACTGGTGACAACACTGGAGTTGAAGGGTATTCACATTCCGCTTGTTCACTGCGCAAACAGCGGCGCAATTCTGCAAATACCGGATTCGTACTTCGATATGGTTCGCCCTGGTATTATGATGTATGGATATACTCCGTCCCATGAAACAAAGAAGACCGTAGAGATTCTTCCAGCACTCAGCGTAAAAGGGAAAATCGGATTTGTCAAAACAGTGGAGAAGGGGACAAGCATCAGTTATGCCCGCCGGTATATCGCTAAGAAAAAAACGACCATCGCCAGCATTACGGTCGGGTATGCTGACGGATATTTTCGTACATTAACAAACAAGATTTCAGTCCTGATACGGGGAAAACAATTCCCAGTAGTCGGCACCGTGTGTATGGATCAGATTATGGTGGATGTTGGAAGTGCGACAGTGCGCGTAGGAGACGAAGTAGTGTTGATCGGGAAGAGCGGAACTAAAACAATTACTGCCTGGAATATTGCTGATGCGGTTGGAACGATACCGTATGAAGTAACCTGCGCGGTTTCACAACGAGTACCAAGAATATATCTCAATGGAAAGTAACGAAGAATATCTTTTACGCACCCTGCATCGCACCAGCAGTGGTTTAACCGACAGCTTGATACCCGCGCACGGCGCAAAACTGACGAAGCTGGTAAATAAATTCGAATCCGCTGACACGGTGACGGGTGAAGTGAATACATTGATGTCTGTGCAGGGATTTGGAAAATGTGCACTGGCGATGGAATGGCTGCTGGAACGGACACAACGATCGAACGATTATTTTTCGCCTGAACAGTTTGAAAGCGATGTGCTGTTGTTGAACGAGAAACTTTTTGAAGCGTTTCTGAATCAACCGTTCGATATGCCGGATTTCTCCCGAACATTTGAAGCGCCGGTTCGGCCGATCCAGAACATTCATCTGTCGGACGATGAATTTATTGGAACCAGTTATCCTGCGCACCATGCGCAATCATCACTGGATTCACTGCAGGAACAGACCGAGGAACCCGAACCGGCACAATCCTTTATTGAACCTACGTGGGATACGTCATCATCCGAAAATTCATCCATACAGACTCCAATGGAACAATCCGAAGAACTGCCGGTTACGTTTGACGAACCGGCGGCCTCGGTTCCGTCATGGGAAACACAGTCCGAATTTGTTGATCCGCTTGAATCAGCGCTTCGCGCTTCTTCCGCAGAGCATTCCGGCACGGCAACTGGAGGAGGGCAAGCTGCGGATTCTTCGCCTTCGCTTAAAGACTCAATGACGCCGGATTTGTTTGAAGCATCTGAGCGTGTAGCACAAACCGCAGTTGAATTTCTTGATAAATCGTCGAGTGATCGGCCTGTTGCCATGGCCGTGTTCCGGGTGACTGTCCGCGCTGCTTCTGAAAGTGCAAAATCTTCGGCGAATCTTATTGCACAGGATCTTTTTGAAGCGCTGCTGAAATTAATCGCTTACACTGATGAGCAGGGAAAGATCAAGACGGATACGTTTGCACATATCATCCGAGACGCAGGAGACAGACTGACAATTGCGCTTTCCGAACCGAGCGGCGGAATAACATTATTGAAGAATCTTACTAATTACATCAAAGATCCAAAAGAATTATTTGCTAAAGGGTAACAGAACGACTATGGAACAACAACATCCGATCTATGCTGTGATTATGGCTGGCGGCGTGGGTTCACGCTTCTGGCCGCGGAGCCGCGAAAAGAATCCGAAACAATTGTTAGAGATTGTTGGCGAAGGAACGATGATTCAAAATACCGTTAAGCGGCTGCGCGGTTTTGTGGAAGAAAAAAACGTTTTTATCGTTACGAATAAACTGCAAAAGAATGCCATCATTAAACAGCTTCCGAATGTTCCCGTCGAAAATGTGATTGTCGAACCAGTGGGACGAAATACCGCTCCCTGTATAGGATTGGCTGCGCTCTTTATCGACCGGCTTGATCCAAAAGGGATTATGATTGTTCTCCCTGCAGATCATATTATTGGTAACGAACCGGAATTTATAAGAGTGTTGAAGACCGCATCGCAGGTTGCTCATATTACCGCAGGATTGGTGACGATCGGAATCCATCCTACCCACCCTGAAACAGGATATGGATACATTCAGGCGAAAGATAAAAGTGAAGAGACTCAACCGGTTAATATCACCGGCGTTTTCGAAGTTAAAACGTTTGCTGAAAAACCGAATTATGCGACAGCGATCAAATTTTTGGAGAGCGGAGACTTTTACTGGAACAGCGGTATGTTCATCTGGCGGGTTGATACCATTCTAAACGAAATTCGTCGCAGTCTTCCTGAATTGCATGCACAGTTGATTAATCTGCAGCCATCGATCGGGACTTCACTGTTCGATCAGAATCTGGAAACCGCTTATGGTATTATTCGCGGTATTTCAATCGATTACGGAGTAATGGAAAAAGCGCAGCGAGTGTATGTGGTGAAAGGTGATTTTGGCTGGAACGATCTCGGATCGTGGGATGAAGTGAACAGAATCACGCACAAAGACGATCAGGGCAATTATATTCATGGGAAAGTGATTTCCGTGAACACGAAGAACACGTATGTTTATACGTCGGATAAGTTGATCGCCACCGTCGGTGTGGAAGATATTATTGTCATCAATACTCCCGATGCGATCCTTATATGCAAGAAAGGGGCATCGCAAGACGTGAAAGAGATTGTCGACCACTTGAAACGAAAACAGATGAATGAATACCTCTAAAATTATCAATTTCCACATTAGCAAATTCCAAATTTCAAATCCCAATTTTGCAGTTTGGAATTTCTTCGTTGGGATTTGTCTATCCTTGTTCATTGCTTCCTGTGCATCATCGCCGCGATTTACCCAGGATCGGTTTGCCGAACCGAAGGTCATCTCATCTAAATCGCCAGTGGCAAAAAATAACGGGAAAGCAACGAGCGCAAAAGGGATTGCCTCTTATTACGCTGACGATTTTCACGGGAAAAAAACTGCGAATGGTGAACAATTCGATATGCACGCACTAACTGCCGCTCACCGGTCGTTTCCGTTTAATACGAAAGTGAAAGTGACGAATATGGATAACGGCAAATCGTGTGTTGTGCGGGTGAACGATCGAGGGCCGTTCAAATTGGAGCGGATTATGGATCTGTCGCTAGGCGCTGCTGAAACACTTGATATGCTTAAGACCGGAACCGCAAATGTAATGCTTGAAGTATTGGAATGGGGAGAGTGAATCTTTTTGTTTTATCCGAATGTTACCGTACGGGAATCCAGAAATTAATTCCTTCAAAAATAGTGATTCTCGCTTAAGCCGTATAACGTCGTCAATTCTTTTCTTACCTCTCTTGAGCGCAGCTGTAAGATGTACTATCAAAGATCGTTTCAAGTAAAGATAGATCATTCTGCCCACCTTCGCTATTCAACGAGAGAACAGAGATCGACGGTGTTATTATTCTCACGACCGCAATTAATTACCCTTCAGCGCCTCATCGTAGGAGTTTTGGTGTGCTTGATCAAGTTGGATCAATAATTGGTAGACACTCTTATCGCTGTAGCCTTTAAATACTTCCGTCAATTCGCTGTACTTTGTATCAAAGAAATTCTTATACAGAATGGCACGAGGGTTTGAACTCTGTTTCAATTTTTTAATATTCTGCAACATCACGATCATATTTTCATAACCCTTTTCCGGTTTTGTGCCAAGAAGATCCAATCCGCGGAAATGGTAATACTGCCATCCCTCTCGAAATGATTGATTATTTGGATTCAGGATCTCTTCCAATAAGTTATATTTACTGTACGTCGATCCGGTGCCTCGATCCCAGCCATTGGCGTTAGAGGGGGCTTGATTGCATAGATTGAATGCCTTTCGAAAATATTCCGTTCCGCCCATCTTATCGTACGAATCGAAATCGAAGCCCATCACCACCATAACATAAAAATCAAGGAAATCAGTCAACGGATCGTATTGCGCTTCGTTCCTGAAAAGCGGTTGCCCATCCACATAAACAAAATCCCACTTATCGTCAAAGATGCGTAACATCGGCGTATTTTTAGTGGAAGAACGTTTTCCAACAAAGATAGGACGAGAACTGCCGATAAAGGCCTGTGCTTTGTACGAGTTGCCATCTGAGGCAGATGTAAAAAAAATATTGATCGTACATTTTATTTTCTCTCCTCCGAGATCTGCTGTTGACCATTTCTGAGAATTAATGTAGTTTTCCACATCGCGCTCGAAGTTATTCAACTTATCTTTTGCCGCAGAGACTTGCTCAAAGTTTACCGTAACGTCACAGTCTACCTGTGCATATCCAATAGCCGATACAACAATACAAAAAAATATTAGTACGAATGTTCGTAGCATAACTGCACCTTTCGGAGGAATGTCATGCGACAATATAAAATTTTCGTGCTCGCTATTCAAGTAATTCTGTTGCCACAGGCGTTATTCAGCGGATTTGAGCGTACCGCACAGCCTGCGACAGTGTTGGGTCGAGCATTAAGCGGATCGGCCTCACTGCAATTCGAGAATGTATGGATAAATCCTGCAGCGGTAACAGCGGCAACATCGGTTCAGTCTTTACTTTTTTATTCTCCATCGCCGTTTCAATTGCCACAATTATCCAGTTATGGTTGTATCGGAGGATTCACATTGTACAATTATTCATTCGCAATGGGATTTCAGACATTCGGATTTTCTTTATACCGAGAAAGCGCTGTGTCAATGAGTATCGGTACATCCGTTGCGGAAGACATGCACGCCGGTGTTACTTTTCATCTGTATCAACTCTCTATCAGTCGATACGGTTCTTCGGTTACCGAAGTGCTTGATGTTGGAAGTGTGTATTCGCTTTCGGAAGTTGTGAATGTCGGCGTTGCCATGAACAACGTTACCGGCTCCAAATTCGGAGGAGACGACGATATTCCGCGCAGCCTCATTTCGGGGATCTCACTGAATATTGAAGACCGTGCGACGGTAAATTTTGATTTGATCAAAGATCTTCGATATCCAGTATCGCATCGCGCAGGAATTGAGTTATTGCTGCATGAGATCGTGGCAGTTCGAGCGGGAGTGCAGGGTGGAGTACCTCGTTTATTCGGTGGATTTTCAATTTCAATTATACCCTTCAGGATTGATTATAGCATCGCTACCCATAATGATCTTGGACTTTCTCATTCCATCGGTATTGCTATCGAATAACAGGTGAAAAATGAGAATACTACTATTACTTGTTTGCTCCTTCGCTTCAATTTTTGCGCAGGAATCCCTTCGGTCAAATGATGAGACTGCCATAGAGAAAATTCTGGATGATCAGGGGGAGGAAGAGGGAATTCAAGAACGTGGCGAAGAGTTGGAATACCTTCGGTCCCATCCTGTCAATATTCTACATCCGGCATACGGCGAATTGCTCTCAATTCCATTTGTTTCGCCGCTTCTTGCAGAATCAATTATTCTGTATACGGATACTGTGAAATTGGAAGAAATAGAACAACTACAGAATGTTTCATTAATGACTCTGGCATTGTTTGAAAAAATTGTTCCATTCATTACCCTTACGGATAACAGTGTCGAGAATGAACCTACATGGTTTTATCCGGAGAATGTCGAATTCCGTTCCAGGATGGAACAGAGGCTTAGAACAACGAAAGGATTTACGGAACATATATATCAGGGCAATCAACTTGGATCCTATCAGCGCGTTCGCTTAAAAAATGAACACATTGAAGTTGTAGCGATGAAAGAAAAAGACCCTGGCGAACTTGCTCAAAATGGATTTTCCACCGGATATGCGGAATTGAAACATGTGTCGTTTATTGATGATCTTATTGTTGGATCATACTCCTCCGGTGCTTCGCAAGGTCTGGTTTATGCAAAAAATATATCCCCAGCAAAAGGGAGTGATGCCGTTGGACAAACCCGTAAACGGGGAAATTTTATTACGCCGTCTATTTCGACGGATGAGTTCCGATATTTTAATGGAACAGCTTTTCGATTGAATCTCAAACCTTATTCCTTTACAGGAATATATTCGTTGCGGAGGCTTCCCGCACTAACCGATTCCGAAGGGATGATCAATTCTTTCTACACTTCCGGTTTATACCGAAATAGAAATGAACTACAGAAAAGAAATTCTCTTACCGAGCGTGTAACAGGAGGAATTGCGGAGTATCGATTTGACGGTAACGCCACTGTGACTTTAACTGGAATGAATGTTTCATACGGCAGCGATGTGAATTCTGCGCTGATTCCGCTGGAGTTTAATCGTTCCTCAACCGCCGGAAGTATCGGATGGGATGTTCCGTTAAAAGGAGTGCGCACATTTGGGGAAGTGGCGTCAAATGATGCTCGTCGATTCAGTTCAGTCGCAGGAATAATGATCCCGGTTGTACGAGCAATGTCGCTGAGTTATCTTCATCGTACATATTCCAAAGGATATGCTTCACCGTTTGCTCGTCCATTCGGTGCCAGGGCGAATATTCATGATGGGGAATATGGACAGTATCTTGGTATGGAACTGGAGTTAGGTCATACATCGGTCTCTGCCTTTGTCGATCAATACACTCTGCCTTCCCACAATGTATCATTTGCGGCGACAGGAAGAGAAACATTTTTTCAGCTCGTCCATCCGGTCACGAAGAGATCGGAAGTTACTGTGCAGATAAAAAGTAGTATCCGTTCACAAGAAGAGGAATATTGCAAGTCAAACTACCGTCTGGGATTTACTCACCGAATCAGTTCTACGGTAACGATAGCACAACGCGTGGAGAGGGTTGAGTTTCGGAATATCATACAGAATACCGTTGAACAAGGGTTTCTGGCATTTGTGGACGGTAATGTTCATGATCGCCTTTCCGGAATTGTGCTGCGTTCCAGAATCATCTGGTTTCAGTCACCGTCATACAATACCCGGATGTACCAATATGAATCCGACCTCCCCGGAAACTTCTCAAATCCTCCCCTGTATGGAACCGGCGTTCGGTGGTATATTCTGGCACGATATGAATTATTCGACCTTTTTTCTTTAGGAATGAAATATGCTGAAACGAAAAAGCTGTATGAAGATGTTCTAGGGAGTGGTGAAGATGAAATACAAGGGAATTTGGACAATCGTATTGCAGTCCAGATCGATTTTCGGTTCTGATGATTTTTTTGTAAATTATGCAAATGGAAATGACAAAAAAGAATAAAACAGTTGTCTTAGGCATGTCAGGCGGTGTCGATTCGTCCGTTTGTGCCGCTTTATTAGTGGAACAGGGATATCAAGTGATTGGAATTACTATCAAGACATTCAATTATGACGATGTCGGCGGCACCATTGAAGGGGATAAAAGCTGTTGTTCGTTGGATGGCATCAACGATGCCCGGATCATTGCTGCAAAACTTGGATTCCCGCATTATGTGATGGATTTTTCAGACGTCTTTGGGAACGAAGTAATCAATAATTTCATCGACGAATATATGCATGGAAGAACACCGAATCCTTGCGTTATTTGCAATCGTAAGATTAAGTGGGAAGAACTGTTGCGAAAAGGGAAACAACTTGGTGCGGATTTTGTCGCGATGGGACATTATGCAAAACTGCGGTTTGACGATGTCACTCAACGATATGTAATCTCCCGAGGAAAAGATGAGAAAAAAGATCAGTCGTACATGTTGTGGAATGTTACGCAGGATTCATTGGATCATACGCTGTTTCCACTGGCGCAGTATACTAAGGAAGAAGTTCGTGCGCTAGCGGTAAAATACGGCTTGAGAACTGCGGCAAAAGGGGAGAGTTTTGAAATATGCTTTATCACCGACAATAATTACGAGCGGTTCTTAAAGCATAAAGTTCCACAATTGGAACAAAACGGTAAAGGTGGCGAGATCCGTTTGAACAACGAGAAGATTGGAGAACACAATGGTTTTCCTTTTTATACTATCGGTCAGCGTAAAGGTCTTGGAATCGCGCATCCCGATCCGCTATATGTCACTTCGATTGATTACAAACAGAATGTGCTCACAGTCGGATCTGAAAAAGAACTTCTTCACACACAATTGTTTGCATCCCAATTAAATCTGATAAAATATGCCGACCTGAAACAAGGGAAACATCTCACTGTAAAAATACGCTACAAGGATACGGATGAAGCGGCGATTGTGACGCAGTTGGACGGGACCGGAAACGGCGAAGGCAGAGTGAAAATCGTATTTGAAAACCCGAAACGCGCTATTACCCCGGGACAATCAGTTGTCTTTTATGATGGAGCGGACCTTGTTGGCGGCGCGATAATTGATGAGGCAATACGGTGATCGATTGTTTGTTCTGTCATTTCAAAATCGTTCCATGAATTGTACCGGAAGGATTTCCTGAATGAACAGGTTCAATGGAAAATTCTTCATCCCGTTGTTCTGTATTGTGTGCAGTACAATTATTTCTTTTAATCCCGCGTTTTCCAATGGCTGGACTTCCTGGGACGATGATATCTACGTCACCGACAATCCGGTAATTCAGCAACTGTCGATTGATCATGTATGGAAAGCGTTTACATCGGTATTCAACGGATCGTATGCGCCGTTAACGATACTGACATACATGATTGAATACCAGATTGACGGTTTTAATCCGGCGCTGTATCACACAACAAATGTTGTGATGCACATCGTAAATTCTTGCTTGGTATTTTGGCTGGCGTATCTGTTATCCGGGAATATCATGGCGGTGTTTATTGCCGGAATGTTGTTCGGAATTCATCCGATGCGGGTGGAATCTGTTGCATGGATCTCGGGAAGAAAAGATGTGCTCTCCATGTTTTTCTTCCTTCTTTCGTCCATCAGCTATCTTCGATATATCGATTCACACAAAAAGCTCCGTCTCTTGCTCTCGTTTATTCTCTTTGTCTGTGCCATACTTTCAAAAATTATTGTCCTGACCTTTCCGTTGATACTGCTTCTGTTCGATTTTCTTAAACGGCGGGAAGTGACGGGAAATATGTTAGTCGAAAAAATTCCGTTTTTTGTCACGGCAGCA
>JALNZH010000064.1 GCA_023229405.1 Bacteroidota bacterium | reverse complement strand
AAAAGGACTAATACCAAATTTCACCCAAGGCTTCATTGATTTTATGCTATCGTGAACCATCGCAATAAGGCTGTTCACATTATTCCGTCTCCAGTCGCCTATATTTGTGAATTGACCTTTATAATTTGCAAATGCTGCACTATCCTGAGTTGTCATCCCATCATACGGATAAAAATAGTCGTCGAAGTGCACACCGTCAATATCGTACCGGCGAACAATATCCATAATAACGCTGGTAACATAATTTTTTACTTCAGGAATTCCGGGATTGAGCAGTTTGTACGGCCTGCTGCCGTATGTAATGTTCCATTCCGGCTTGGTTTTAGAGATATGCGTAGAATGAACACTGCTTGTAGAAGAAACAACTGATCGATAGGGATTTATCCACGCATGCAACTCCATTCCCCGTTTATGCGCTTCGTCAATCCAGAATTGCAGCGGATCATAATAACTGCTGAGATTTCCACCCTGCACACCGACCAGATATTCGGAGAGAGGTTCCAGTCCTTTTTGATACATTGCGTCGCACGAAGGACGCACCTGAAGCAGGACCGCATTGATATTACTCTGTTTGTGTTTGTCGAGAATAGCGACCGCCTCCGCTTTTTGTTCGGTGGCGGAAAGATTTTTATTGGATGGCCAATCGATGTTTGAAACCGTCGCAAGCCATACCGCACGAAATTCCCGCTTCGGTTGAGCAACGAGAGATCCAACTATTAAAACGAAGAGAAGTATCGAAGATTTCATGTAGTCTAAAAAAATATTAGAAGCCATCCCAAAAATGAATTTTACTGTCATTCCGAACGAAGTGAGAAATCTGAACGTAAAATCAAATTTCTCGTTCCGCAGTACGATAGTAATTTACGTCGGAACCCAAAATGACAACAACCTAAGTTAGCCCTGCACACCTATGAATGCAAGGAAGAAATCCGGTGTGTAGCAGAAATTCCGCAAGAATGTATAATTATACAATAAATGCATAGAAGGAGACATCCATTTCTCAAGGAAACGAATTTCTCTTGTGCCTTACGAGCGAGAGAAAAACCGGATACTAGGTGGAGAAATTATGCAGGTAAAAAATAAAATACGAGCGCAAAAATAATGTAGACGGAGATCAACTGCACTCCTTCTAACCAGTTGCTTTCACCATCACTGGCAATTTGTTCTGTAATAAGTGCGGATAATGCAATCGCAAGAATTTCAATCGGTGTAAAGACAAGATCCATCGGCGCCGGTCCGAAAAAGTAACTTGCAATAACCAGCATCGGCGCAACGAACAATGCTACCTGCACACTGCTGCCGATTGCTATGCCGAGACTCAGATCCATTCTGTTCTTCAGTGCAACAAGAATTGCGGTACTGTGTTCTGCTGCATTGCCAATAATGGCGACGACAATTACGCCGACAAAGATACTTGTCATCCCCATTGCTTCCGCTGCATGTGCGATCGAACCGACCAGAATCTCGCTCATCCATGCGATACACAGAGTTGCAACGGTGAGCACGGAAACAGACCTGCCTAAACTCCATGAGTGATGATGTTCGTTTTCCACTTTTGCTGCTTCTGCCGCTTCACCGGTGAAGAGCTGCTTGTGGGTTTTTAATGAGAAGAGCAGACTTAATCCGTATGTCATCACCAACACTACCGCAATCTCCAAACTCAGATCCGCTTCCCGATTCGCAATATTCTTCCCGCCGAAATAGTGGAATACCGCAGGACAGATCAATCCGATGGAAGCAAGTGTCAGCATTGTGGAAAGAGACCGTGCACCCGTTGCATTAAACGACTGCGTTCTAAATTTAAGTCCTCCGGCAAGAAATGCTGCTCCAAGCACTAGCAAAATATTTCCGATAATCGAGCCGGTAATGGATGCTTTCACCACATCGTACAATCCCGCCTGAATCGCCATCAGTGCAATAATCAGTTCCGCTGCGTTGCCGAAAGTTGCATTCAACAGACCGCCGATTCCTTCTCCTGTTGTATTCGCAAGGTGTTCTGTCGCTCTGCCAAGCCATCCTGCAAGAGGGACAATAGAAACACACGAAAAAAGAAACAGCAGCGTCGGAGAAAGATGAAATGCATATTCACCGAATATGGTAACAGGAACGAAAATTAACAGCCAATTGAGTGATGGTTTAAGAAATGACGCCATGTGTTCACAAGGAATTTTGTTGTTTGATGATTCGGGAATTTGAAAATTATTTTTGCAGTCTTTTTAACAGTTGTATCTGTCCGGCATGATAGACATCGTGCATCGCTATTCCGCTGATGGTTTGGAGGTTGGTGAACGTGCTGCTGTTCGGATATTCCAAGAGTTGGTCCGGTGTAAGTGCAGATACTTTTTCGACTAATAATTCATGCATTTCGTCCAACAACAGAAGATCCTTTTTCCAGGCCGCATCAGTCCGTTCAACCGGACGTTTGAAAAAATTATTTCCTTGCAAGGGAAACGAGCCCTGTTTTTCCCCCGTCAGTCTGCGGCGAACAATGTACTTCCAATAGGCGCAATGTACAACCACTTCCCAGATGTTATGGCGCTTCGGCGATGGCCGCCAGCATCGCTGCTCTATTGACAGTCCGCGGATAGAGCCACGCAAGTTCGTACCGTGCCAGGCATGAGCACGATAGGATTCTTCTATCTGTTGAACAAGTGCAACAATCAGAGGATGTTCATTCATCGAAGTTTGAATAGTGTGAAATAATTTTTGCAGTAAATCACAGGAAAGGAAAATAACTGTCCGCCATTTGAAAATCAACAATTTTTAAAATCTGGTGATGAGATGTATTATCGCAGCAACAAACGTCCCTCAATAGCAGCGACCAACAATTCCGTATCAATCGGTTTGGTCAGGCAGAGATCGAATCCCATGCGCATGGCGGCACGGAGCACATTTTGCCGTTGGATATCGGTCACGAAGAAAATCGGTGTGTTTTTTAACGCCGGATGTTCCTGGATTTTTTTATAAAAGGCAAATCCATCCATGGCACCTGCTGGGAAAATAGTTTCGCTGATAATCAGTTTCGGAATATGCTTAATCATAATCTGCAGTGCGTCTTCCACTTTGCTTGCAATAATAACTTCAAAATTATGCAGCTGCAGCGCTCTCATGACAGTCACCAAAACAGTTTTGTCCGGCTCAATAAGAAGTATCCGTGCTTTCGGTTTGGTCCCTTTTTTCGCCTCCTGCACCATGTATTCAATTTCGTTATGTTCTTCGGGAGTAATTCCATAACGGCGGCGCATCATATCCAGCACCTGGCGTTCCATTTCTGTAATGACACCGTCTTTCCACGCAAGTTTTAATGCATCAATATATGCTTTGGACTTTACCCTTTTTTCCACCAAATGGTGTTCGTCATCCGTAATTGCAAAAATATCCCGCACTTCTTTCAGCTGTACTTCTTCTTCGGGAGTGACCTTCCCATCAAACCACACTTCTTTCATCAGTTCTTCATACATCTCCAGCGAACCGCGGTCCGGAAGAATAATCCCATCGTCAACAGGTTCGATCTTTTTGTGCTCTATCGCTTCCATAAAGAGCTTCGATCCCTCCTGTTCCTGCTCCAGAATCAATTGTTCAATTCGGTCCGAATATGCTTTTGCAAAATGATTCCCGGGATCGACGGCGTATACTTCGGCAATTTTTTTCAACGCATCCTGGTACATCCGTTTTGCAATCATCTGTTCAGCAACGGCAAAATGCTGCGAGATCATTGCCATAATCTCTTCCTGCGAAGGACCTTTTATTTTAAAGTCATCGATTGGAGCATTTTGTTTCTGAATCAGTAGAATCCGCTGTTGAAAGGATCGGGCGAGCGAATGTTTCGGATCGATGTTAAGTGCTCTTCGTATTTCTTCTAATGCACCGTCGTAATTTTTGGCGCGCACTAATTCATCGGCTGAACGAAGATGTTTTGAAATGATTTCCCGCTGTTGATCGGAAGAGATAGAGGTCGATTTATTACCAAACATATGAACATTCCCCAAAAATACCTGTAAACCTACAGTGCAAACTATTGAAAGTCTGGTCGAAACTCAACTGGAAAATGCGAACACCGCAGGAATGCGGTGTTCTGAGGGAAAAACCGAATGTACGACTGGGCGTTAAAATCGATAACTCACCGTAAAATTGAATAATGTCGTCGAAACCGATTCGTTGCTCCTTGAGGCATCGGAAGTTCCTGATAGGGAATATTGATTTCTGAATGTTTTATACGAACCGTAAGCAACAGCTCCATCTAACATGATATTCCGTTGTAGAAAATATCCGAATCCTCCTGTCATCAGTGTCTGGTCGAATGATGAAGGATCATTCTTGTATGGCGATGGTGTGACTGACAATCCACCGCGTATTCTAAATTCCGTAGATGGAACGTCGAATTCAGCGCCGATGCGGTAATTTATCACAGACCGAAATTTGGATTGAAGCTGGATATTAGTTCTTTCCAGCGCAGGATTGTCCGTCCATTGAATCTGCGTCCAATCCGTTTGTTCAATGTCGATAGCAATTAATAATTCCGGCAGAAGATATAGCGACGCACCCACCCCAATTGTCCATGGTGATTGAACGCCGTATTCATTCGGCCCGACAGTGTCATTGGGTACGGAATATTTATACTCGGTTTTCGGAAGCAATGCCCATCCACCGGTATTATCAAAGACGCTTTGACCTTCATTGGAATATGCTTCTTCAATCTTTACGGATGTTGGTCCCTTAACAACCATACCTACACGGAAGAAATCGGACCGGTACATCATGCCGATCGTAATGCTACTGCCGCTCAATTCACTGTTCACAAAACTGTCATAATAAAATTTGTTAAATCGCAGATAGGCGGAATCCGAAGGTAAATTGGCGGATGAATTTGAATAAATGTTCCGTGTATCTTCCTCAAGAAAGTTACGCGTATATTCATAAAGTCCCGAATATACATTCAGGGACAATCCGATAGAAATATTTTCCTCAATATCGACGGCACCAGCAAATGACCATGCCCCAAGGTTTCCTCCCTCTTTAATTGTTCCTCGTTGTTGTACATTTTTCTGAACGGAAGTATATCCAGTCGGATTTGTCAGATAGGTGTTGTATGGAATATCGTAATGCACATCATTATCATACAGGCTGGAAATAATCGAACTTTTATCGTTAAATCCGTCGAACGTCATCGCTGAAGAATAATCAGCAATGCGATGATAGCCGAACGCAACAACAAAACTTCCTTGCAATGTCGGGAAGGGAAACACAAATCCGATATTATTCACAGACGTTGCCGTTGTGCTGGACTGCTGTGTTTTTGAAAAGAAGGTCGCATCATTTGTAATTCCATTGCTGGAGATTCCCCCCATCAACTCAAGACGGCGCATCTGAGCAAGACCGGCAGGATTCCACAAGGATGCGCTGAAATCATCAGAAACACCCATATATGCATTTCCCATCCCCAGAGCGCGAGATCCTGCACCCACACCTCGAACGGAATATCGCACGGCATCTTCGGAGAATTGCGCTATTCCGGTTGTAAGCATGATACAAATAAAAAAAAGAAAGGTGGAAATTGTCTTCATACGTTTCCTTAAAAAATTATCTCGGGCGGTTGTTGCTGTCATCTCGCGACGTACCGTCGTTTCTCGTTCGTGCAGAAGGAGTATCGGTGGTATTTCCTTCGCGGCTCCGACCACTATCTCCAGGAGAAGCGGCTGGCGAAGTAGACGATTGTTTTGTTACCGTGGTCGCTGTCGGCGATGGTGCTGGTGATGATCCTCCCGAAGGAGATTGCGGTTGTGTGTACGTCGGCGAATTGGAACTTGGAGATCGTTCGCGTTCAGTTGAACCGTCGCGTGTTGAACCGACGGTTCGATGCTGCTCGATAGGCGTTTGTGTCACCGGAGTACCGGCAGAGGACATCCACCATGAAGTTCTGTAATTATTCGTTTGCGGCCAGAATGGATTCGGCGTCGGATCATTGATCGGCCAAGGTCGAGTATCGACAATCCAATCGCGCGATGACAATGAATAACCATTGTGTACAGTGCGAATTCCGTACAATTCCATTTCCTCGGATCGTTCATTTAATTCCGTTGTCGAATGGCATGAAACGCAAGATTGATTATAATTTAAAAAATTCGAGTTATCAGCTATCGTACGAACTCCTTGCAGTCTCTGGGTTTGCACAAACTCCTGCGGAGTCATCAGACGGGTATAACATCCGTCTCCCAAGAATAGTGAAAACAGAAATATTACAGAAACAATCGTCGATCGATTATTCACATCAGTCTCTCTTTCTTCCGTTCGAACCGCTGGATGAACTGCCTCCGCTGCTGCGAGGAGGCGTTGATTGCGGTGGTGCTGATTTCGGCGGTGGATTATACGTTGGTTGATGGTTTTCCCTCGGCCGTTCTACCGGTCGTGCTTCATCATTCGTCGCCGGTTTTTTCGATGGAGGAGTATACACCGGCACTTCGTTCTTCGGATACTTCGGCCGTTCCACAGGACGAACATCCCGCGGTGGTGTATAATCTGGTGTATCATGTTTGGGACGATCCATTGGACGCGCTTCATCGTTCGTCCCGGGTCGATCTGTTCCTACCGGCGGTGTTGACGTATTTTCTCTCGGTGGATTCGTTTCTTTCACCGGTTCGGTAGGACGAACGTCGTTATCCGGATTTCGATTAGGACGTTCAGTCGGCATATCTTCCCACCATGGTTTTTCTGTATTTCTCACCGGTCTGGGTCTGCTGATCGGTTGAGCCTCGGTTGAAGTATTTTCTGACACCGGATTTGCCGTTACAGGAGGAGATGTCGGCCGTGGCCGGCCCTCCGGCAATGGATCACGTGTCGATCCTCCGGTTCTCGGTCTGCCTGATGAAGTGGGATTATTCGCATAACCGGGCGTTGGATAATACGCCGGATAATATATAGGATAATACGCGATCGGTGGATAGTAGGGGTACCAAGGATCATAATATGGATAAGACCAACCGTACGGCGGACAATATGACATAAACGGATCATAATACCACGAGGGTCGGTGATAGATTCCCCAATAGTAATCATTGAAATAGGAATTATAGTATGAACTAATCCACGAAGAATAACTTGGATAGTAATATTGGAACGATACGCTCAGACGTGAACGACGGTAGTTATCATCAAGGTAATAATGATTGTTGATGGTTGTATTGCCGTTCTCATATGCAGTATCCGAGTCATAGGCATGCTCGCGATCATTTTGTTCGAGTGTTACCAACTCCGTATAACAGCCAGCAAACGGAATAATAACGAACCCGAACAGGAAAAGTCTCAGCACGAATTTCATAGCGCACCTCGTATTGTTTTCTCTATAACGATAAACAGTCGGAAACAAAAAAACATTCCTTCCATAAAACATTGTGGTAACAATAATGTACCACAAAGGGTGAAGGTTTACAATGTAGATGGAAAAACAGTAACGAAGGTTTAATAGAAGAGTTTGTTGTTAATGGATTTTTGAATAAAAGAGTGTACTGAATTGCCGCAAAAAAGTCAAAACCATTCGCAAAAAATGTTGAATTTTCAGCAAATTCAGAGATTATTATAATGTCCGGACATATTCTACCTTCAATGTCCGGTTTGCAAAGGTAACATTTTTTTGATTTTTTACCACATTCTTCAGGTCGAAACCAAGCGTTAAACCATTTGCGAGGGACCATCGGATGCCAGTGTTAAGGTATCCATTTCCCTGTCCGATTGCACGGCCGTGGTTGTCGTTGAATCCAAAATCATATTCCGCCAGAAGCGAAAGTTCTTGACCGATCGATTTTTCTATACCGAGAAACACGTCCATATCCTTATCGCCGTCTTTTTTTTCCATAGACCAGTTGACGCCGCCGTGAAATGAAAGAAATCCCAGCATGGAATAATTTTTACTCGCCGCAATAAAGATGCCGCGTGATTTAATGGTGAACCGTTCCAAAGAATCGAGATATGTTTCTTTTCCCTGCGAATCGAAGCCGAAGGCGATTGCTGGCATTACTTCGCTCTCATCGAACAATCGGTATTTAATCATCACGCCGGGAAGCTTCTGCATATTTACTTTCGTCTTACCAATCACACCAACGCCACCGTACGAGATTCCGAATGTTAACCGATCCAACGCACCGGCGTACAGACCAAACATCAATCCGCCGTCCTGAAAGAAATTCGATTCCAGCGAGAAAGCCCCTCGTTTCAACAAACCAGCCGTCGGCGTGTCGATGATGAATCGCGGTTCGATATTCGCCGCATCTCCCGCTGAATTTTGAGCGGTAAGCGGGACAATAACCAAACAGAAGCAGATCGTAAAAATGAGTATTCTCATGAGCAAACCTTTGTATAGAATGATGCAGTGTACAAAATTCTCAGACCTTTTTCCAGGTTGTTCCTTCTTTCGTATCCTCCAGCACAATACCCATCGCCTTCAGATCGTCGCGGATTTTATCCGATAATGCAAATTGTTTCGCTTTGCGCGCTTCGTTGCGGGAGGCAATGAGAAGTTCCACCAACTGCGGTTCTAATCCGGCAGAAGTTGATCCCGGAGCAATTAGCCGAATACCCAGAACTGTTTCTGCGACAGAGGTAAAGAACTCATTCAACGTCACCAAAAACTCATGCGATGCGTTCTGCCCATCAGAGAGTAATTCATTTGTCTCCCGTACCAGTTCGAACAATACGCCGATTGCAGCCGGAGCGTTGAAGTCGTCGTTCATCGCTTCAAAGAACCGTTTTTTGTAATCCTTCAGTTTATCTTTGAAATCGATCGCGCCACTCCGGTGTTTGTCTATTTCACCGCGCAAGCGTGAAATGGTATTCCTTAATTTTTCCAATCCTTTAGATGCACTTTCCACTGCCTGTTCGCTGTAATCCAGCGTGCTGCGGTAGTGGCTCTGCAAAATGAAAAACCGTACGACACCCGGTTCGAATTTTTTGAACGCATCTTTCAGCGTCGTAAAATTTCCAAGCGATTTTCCCATCTTCTGTCCGTTTACCGTCACGAGATTATTATGCATCCAGTATTTCACAAACGGTTTCTTCGTTACGCTTTCGCTCTGTGCGATCTCGCATTCATGATGCGGAAATTGATTGTCCATTCCGCCGCCGTGGATGTCGAATGTCTCGCCCAAATATTTCATTGACATGGCGGAACATTCAATATGCCATCCGGGAAATCCCTGTCCCCACGGAGAATCCCACCGCATAATGTGATTCGGATCCGCTTTTTTCCATAGAGCAAAATCGGCCGGATGGCGTTTTTCGGATTTTACATCCACGCGCGTACCGCTTTCCGCATCGTCCAGATTTCTTCCGGAGAGTTTTCCGTATTCAGGATCCTTACTTACATCATAATAGACGGAACTGTTCACTTCATACGCAAATCCTTTTTCCAATAACAGCACTGTCATTGCCAACTGCTCCGGAATATGTCCTGTCGCACGGGGAGAGATATCGGGACGAAGAATGTTCAGCGCATCCATATCCTCAAAATATTCACGTGTGTACATCTCCACCACTTGCATTGGATGAAGTTTATCCTTCCGCGCCTGTTTTGCAATCTTGTCTTCCCCTTCGTCCGCATCATCGGTTAAATGACCGACATCGGTAATGTTCTGTACATACGTTACCGCGTACCCGAGATACCGCAAGTACCGGACAACAATATCAAACGAAACATAACTTTTAGCATGTCCAAGATGCGAAAGACCGTACACAGTCGGACCGCAGACGTACATCTGCACGATCCCTTCGGTCAACGGTTTGAATTCTTCTTTTGAGCGTGTAAGTGAATTTGTAATGACTAATGGCATTTTATTAAAAATAATATAAGGTCGTTAGGTGATAAGTTCTGGGTACTAGTGCTGTTTCTCTAAAGTAATATTGTATTTGATCATCCTTCGACGCGTGCCGCACCATGGTCATCCTGGGAGCAAGGCTCGATTTTCTTGAGGGGCGCGTCGAAGGATCTCAAAATGTGCGGCACTTGATCAGGATAAACAATGTTTTTTACAAGATAATTTATGAGAAACGGCACTAGGTACATATAAAACTAATATTATCGAAGTGATGAAATCAATCCATTAATCATTTTACCTTCTTCATCGATCATTGATTTGATATTCTTTAATTTGTCCAATGAAATCAATTTCAATCGTTCAACAACTTCTAACTGGGTCTCGATTTCAAAAACAGAGCCAATCGCATATTCCAAGAATTGAATAAATGCAGGGTCAGTACCTCGGCAATGTTCGATGGAACGGAAACCGCGGCTCTGTTTAGCTGAGATATTAACCCAAATCGCTCTTCCCGCGGAAGTTGTTCTGTAAGTCGATACACTTCAACAACAATTTCGATTCCCTTCTGCCAAACTTGCAATTCACATAAATTTCTCATCTCTTTCTTTTCTTGGTACCTAATACCCAGTGCCTAGTACCTTATTACTATCTTTTAATGCTATTTTATACCCATTAATTCCCTCGCCGATTTCAATCCCGCTTCAGTTACTTCCGTGCCGCTCATCAGCTTTGCCACTTCCCGAACACGCTCTTCTGTCTTTAACAGTCGCAATTGTGTACTTGTCTTTTTATTAGTTTCACTTTTTTCAACGGCAAAATGCGTGTCAGCTAATCCTGCAATCTGCGGTAAATGAGTAATTGCAACAACCTGATGATGCGCTGCAAGTTTTTTCAGACTCAATCCGACCGCCTGACCGATCCTTCCGCTTACGCCGGTATCGATTTCATCAAAGATCAGTAGCGGCGTTTTATCGGACTGCGCAAGCGCACCTTTTAGTGCAAGCATAATTCTCGATACCTCGCCGCCGGAAGCTACTTTCACCAACGGTTTCGGAACTTCACCGACGTTGGTGGAAATGAAAAACTCTACATGGTCGATACCTTTGGCCGTCGTTTCGAATAATTGCGAACCGACACGTACGGCGAGCATATTTGTCGACGAATCCACTGTGCGCTGCAGAATGGTGGAAACAAACTGTGCTTTCGGAATACCGAGTTCGCCTAACGATGCGAGGATCACTTTCTCCAGCTTTTTCGACGATTCTTTCCTCTGTATGGTGATTCCGTTCGCTGCAGTGCCGCATTCTTTCCGCAGTATCTCAATCTCTTCTTCAAGTTTTGCAATTTCACTTTCAAAATTTTCGGCAAACTTAAACTCGTCGCCGATTTTTTTACGAAACTCAATTAACAGATCGATGGTACCGCCGTATTTTTTCTTCAGCATGGAAAGTGCACCAAGCCGTTCGCGGATATCTTCCAAACGATCAGGATTAAATTCAATTCGTGCTGCGTAACTTTGCACCTGTTTGGACAGTTCGTCAACGATCACTTCTGCTGACCGTGCATCGTTCACTGATTCAGCAAAGGTATGATCAATCTCAGCGAGCTGTTCCACCATCTTGCGTGCTTTCACCAGACTTTCGTAGACGGAACTTTCCGCTTCATACAGTAACTGATGAATTCCATTCGTCAGTTCGTTCAGTTTTTCTGTGTTCTCCAATATCTTTAGTTCCGCTTCAAGATGATCTTCTTCGTTGCTTTGCGGATTCACCGCATCAATTTCCTTAATTTGGAATTCGAACAACGATTTTTTCGCTTTCAGCTGCTGTTCCTGATCCTGCAACTCTCGTTTTTTCGACGTCATGTCTACCAAGATGCGGTAGCTTTTCTGATACGCGTTGATTTCTTTTTCATATCCGCCGAAGTCATCCAGAAATTCGATGTGCGTTTCCGGATGCAGCAGTGATTGATGTTCATGTTGTCCATGCAGATCCACCAATGCATCCCCGATTTCTTTCAACAGGGAAACGGAAACAGGAGAATCGTTCACAAAGCAGCGGCTCTGTCCTTTAGCGGTTAATTCACGACGGACGATCAATTCATCGGCGGGATCATTTTCATTGACTTTTAATATTTCTGCAACTCGTTCGTTCGATGCAACATCGAACAATCCTTCCACAATTGCTTTTTCAGCTCCAGTACGGATCATATCGGTACTTGCGCGTTCTCCAAGAAGTAAACCGAGCGCGTCGATTAAAATGGATTTACCGGCGCCAGTTTCGCCGGTAATGATGGTCAGGCCGGAAGAAAAATCAACGGAAATTTCTTCGATAAGAGCATAGTTTTTAATGAGGAGATTTTTCAGCATTGGATCAAATTACGCTGAAAAACGGTCAGTTTCAAGGAAAGTGTTGTTATTGCCCAATATTGATTTCGGGAACATCGCCGAGCATTCCGTAATAAAACGCCATGCGGAAAAATTCTTCCAGCGATGCTTTGGAGAGTTCGTCAAATCCGTACGAAAAATGGGAAAAATAATTTTGCAGCAAATCTGCCGACAACGCCGTTTCCGCAGCAAGTTCATTGGCGATAGAATCGAGCGAATTTTTCCCCGCTTCGAGAGAAGAGTGCAGCATCGCGCTGATTCCCGTATCGAACATATCACTGCGCGAAATGCAGACCGTATGAACAAAAGGGAGTTCGGTAATGTCGGACCATTCATCGACGATATCGATGAACGGATGTTCGTTGTTTAATGTCAGCAGAGAATCGCCGGTAACAAGTGCGCAATCCGCTTTGGCAAGCATTTCGTCCACCGAACCAATCACCGGGACAATCCCCGGTTCGGAATCGTATTTTTCCCCCAGCACAATCCGTGACAACACCACATCGGTGGTGGAAACTGCGCCGACGGCAATCGTGCGGATCACCGGAAGATTTTTCCTGAGATAGAGCCGCGCAACATTACTGTATCCTGTTGACGATACGCCGATGTTTGGATACAGTACCATGCCGGAACTGTTTTGGGCAAAATCGACCGGAGGGACGAACACTGCATTCCGTTCGTTGCTCATCAAACCGTCGATATGCACGGAAGGGGTATCAAACAAAAGTTCCCCCGAAGATTCGGAGGAACTTTTGATTGTCCGATATAACGGCCTGGTGAACAGCTCGCGAAGTGCTCCTACCCGCCAGACGCTTATTTGGCTGGTTCGGACCGGTGCACTCACTGACTTGCACCTGTTTTCTGACGGATCTGCTTTGCAGCAAGTCCACGCAGGTAATACAGTTTCGAACGGCGTGTGTGTCCTTCTTTCACGCGGTCGATCTTAGCAATACGGGGAGAGTGCAGCGGAAAAATTCTTTCCACACCGACGCCATCGGAGATTTTACGCACGGTGAATGTTGCACCCATGCCTTCGCCGCGGCGGCCGATCACAACACCTTGATACTGCTGAATACGTTCTTTATCGCCTTCAACAACGCGCACATGCACATTGATTGAATCGCCGACCTTAAAATCCGGGATATCGGATTTCACGAACGCTGCTTCCACTAATTTAATTTTGTCCATACCTACCTCATTGATTTGTCCCGATTGTTCGGAACGATGATTGAATAATGTATCTTTATTTTTTCAATTTTTAGATAATTCAATACCCGAAGATGAGTCTCCGGACTAATTTGCTATAACAAATCTTTGCGGCGTTGTTGAGTTTTCACTTTTCGTTGTTTCTCTTTCCACTTCGCCACTTCTTTATGATTTCCTCCTAACAATACTTCCGGCACCTTCATACCGCGGAATTCCGGAGGTCGCGTATAACTCGGAGAATCGAGCAGACCATCCTGAAACGAATCGGTCAATGCCGATTCTCCATCTCCGATAGCCCCCGGTATCAACCGGATAATCGAGTCGGCAATCACCATTGCCGCCAATTCTCCCCCCGTCATCACATAATCCCCAATGGAGATCTCTTTCGTTATAAGAATCTCCCTTACCCGCTGATCGATCCCTTTGTAATGTCCGCAAAGAATGATCAAATTTTTTTGCAGAGAGAGATCGTTCGCCATTTTTTGGTGAAATTTCTCTCCGTCCGCTGTAACATAGATAATATCATCGTATGTTCGTTCGGCTTGCAACTTTTCAATACATTCGAAAATTGGCTCGGCCTTCAGAATCATTCCGGATCCTCCGCCATACGGCGGCAGATCGATGATCTTGTGCTTATCGTGTGCATACGATCGAAGATCGTGCACAACAATTTTTGCCAATCCCTTCTCCTGCGCCCGCTTGAGAATACTTTCCGACAACGGACTCTTCAACAACTGCGGAACCGCTGAAATAATATCAATTCTCATATTCTCACTCACAACATATCGCCGTCGAATAACCCTACCGGAGGGCGGACAATAATCTCTTTCTTCTCCACATCAACATTCACGATGAATTCCCGAACTGCGGGAAGAAGCACTGTTCCGCGTTTTGTCCGTACCGTATACACCATCTGAGCTGGATATGCATCCACTGAACTGATCGTTCCATACACCGAACCGGTTTCGCTCTTTACTGTGCATCCGATCAGTTCATCAATGTAGAACTTTTCTTTCGGTAACG
>JALNZH010000063.1 GCA_023229405.1 Bacteroidota bacterium | reverse complement strand
GTCATGTTATGCTCTTCCTGTTGTGCATTACGAATATAATACTTCATCGAAAGAGATGGTACTAAAATATGCTTTTTACTCAATTATTCAGAAGTCTCAGATAATAAATCGTTCACAATAATCCTCAATTAGTCTAAAACATAGATCAAATCTATGAGAGTTTACTACCAGATGCAAGATACCTCCTCCAAAAGCAATTGTATTTTTTTGTGTATCTATGGTGAATACTTTTAGACTTACGAAGTTTACATAAATCGCTTCATCACCCTCCACACTTGCGCTTCATTCATCCCAAAATAATGTCCGGTTCTGAAAGAGTACTATGCGAATCCTCAACTCGATCTCGTCCTCATTCTGGCGAACCAGGTAAAGGTTTTTCTCGAAATGGATCAATGCACTTAGTCCCACGCTGAATATTCGACGATTATACCTGGGAGGATTATAAGCGAAAGAAGATGTCAGATAGCTTCTCTCAAAAAATAATCTTTTGCTTTTCTTTATCGGTTTTGTATATTGGATACAAAAGTATCCATATGGATACTTTTATATCCAATTAAATATATGATTTTTCACAATATTCTAGACATTCTCTTCTCCACGTGGTCGCATACGGCGGTGCTGCGCGTACTGCAGCATTATTCCAACGGCATTACCGGCCGTGAAATTTCCCGTCTTGCCGGCATGAATCATCGCGCCTGTCAAAAAGCATTGGCAACGCTAGAGGGTATTGGCATTATTGAGCGGAGACGCGGGGGGCGCGATCATTTGTTTACGCTGAACCGGGCCCATATCCTCATCTCGGAAGGAGTACTTCCTCTTCTTGCAGTTGAAAAAGATTTTTCCAAAAAGGCATTCTCATTTATTGCGCGTAAATTAACAAAACAATGCATCAGCGTCATCCTGTTTGGCAGCGTTGCGCGAAAGGATGAAACAGTTACAAGTGATTTTGATCTCTGTCTTATCGTCGAGAAAGATCAACAGACAACTGCGGCAAGCGATGTTGTTCATTCCATCGCCGGCGAATTCCGTCAATTATTCGGAGGGAATATTGCACCGTTTATCATTTCACAGAAAGAATTTATTCGTCGTGCAAAACGAAAACAATCACCGATTCCTGCAATCATCAAGGAAGGAATTGTCATTTATGGATTATCGTTGGAGAAAGTAATCAATGGGTAGAGCAGGAAAACGAGCAACCGTTGAACGATCAAAGCACAAAAATTATCGCGCCGTTGGAAACAATTTTATGAATGGCGCAGAACTTGCCAAAGAGTATGAATATTGGAATGCTGCCGGTGTGTTGATTGTTCACGCTGCAATCGCGTTTGCCGATGCCGTCTCGATAAAGTTTGGCGGGGTAAAAAGCCAAAGTGAAAATCATTATGAAGCTATCCAACTATTGAATGAACTTGTTGCAGACTCAGAAAAGAAAAAATCTGCTATCAACCAGCTTCAACGGATTATTGACCACAAGACCAGCGTTTCGTACAGTGGGGAACTATACGACATAAAAGATATTGAACAATTGTGGAAACATTGTATTAGATTCAAAGAGTGGACTGATTCGATGTTAGAGTAGTTTTCATTTCTGCAATCCTTCAGAATCGTCGTCGCGACGGCTTTTTCTTTTATTGCTCGTTTACATAAATCGCTTCATCGCACTCCGTACTTGCGCTTCATTCATTCCAAAATAATGTCCGAGCTCATGAAAGAGCACTTCCCGGATTCTCAACTCTATCTCTTCTTCGTTCGGGCAGACGGACTCAATGTTTTTTTGATACAAGGAAATCTTGTCCGGCACCGTGGCGCTCATGCCATACCATTGTCCGCGATGCGTTAAGGGTATGCCCTGGTACAATCCCAGCAGAGAATACCGGTCTGCTGTTGTTTTGCCGAGCGCATCGTCGCTGGGATAATCTTCCACAACGATCTGCACGTTATCAACACGCTCCACAAAATTAGCCGGGAGAGCGTCAAACGCTTCCTGCGCTATCTGTTCAAATCGTTTACGGGTCATTGTAATATTCTCATGTCGTATTTCTGTCCATTCTTAAAGTATCGTTATACTGACTGCTTACCCGCCGGTTTGTTTGGCGGAATGTCAGTACCTGTTTTTACGAGCACGACCCCGAAATAAATTCGAGGTGACGTAGCTTTTTTTGATCCTTAATCTAAACCAGGTATTTCTAATGTGTTTTTATCCACTCTTTCGCAAAATCCAGCACGGTATCGATATTCTTCTGCGTGTCTTCGTCCGATTGCTTTACTTCAATATCCGGTAGAACGCCGCGGCGGTCATCGGTTCGACCGTTTGCGCGGACGAACAATGCAGAAGAACAGTTGAACCACAGCCGCGTTGCCGGCAGAGAATAACCGTACGTTTCGCCGTAGGATGACGGAATTCCTCCTGTCTCTTCGCCGATGATTGTTGCCAGAGAAAATTCCTTCACTGCGTCAACGGTCATCATTGCACTGGAGAATGTATTCACACCGATCAGGAAAACCACTTTTCCGGAATACCGCAGTGCGTTCGGTCCGGGAGCTGCGGTATCGCCGTGGTAGAATATCGTTTCGCCGTCTTCAGCACCGAGAATTTTTCGCGCATCGCTGTTCACCCATGTTATGGGAAACCACCGCAGATACCAGGGAATAAACCGCTCACGAAGAAATTGTTTATACTCCGCACTCATCTTCCATTCTTTCCGGTTCATCATGGAATATGGTGTACCGCTAAAATAGGAAATCAGTTCGTCCCCCAACTGCGAATTTCCGCCGCCGTTTTTGCGCAGGTCAACGATCAATCCTTTGGTTTTCTTTTGCTGCAGCTCAGTAAAAGTATTTTTCAAAAATGTCCTGAACTGTTCCAGATACATCATGCTGCGAAAGTCGATATACCCGATGGAATCGCCGGTGACGGAAAATGTATACTGCGAAGCCTTGTCCTGCGACGTTAAGAGGAGTGAATCGATCAGCTTTTTTCTTGAAATCTCCACCCCTTCAAATATTATTTCTCCTACGTTATCGCCACTCTTCAGTGATACGGCAAACGGCGGACGAACATCATGCATCCATAAAAATAACGCAAAATTTGTAGCGGTCACTTTTTCCCTGTAGCGTTCCTGCTCTCCGGAAAAATATCGGGTGAACGACCGGAAAAGCGAATCGGCATTTCGCCCATTCACAGACAATAATAGTGAACCCGGCACTATCGATGAATCTTCCGAGTAGTTTCTCTCAATGGCAATTCCCTTCTTTTGAACATACAGAACATTGAACGGAAACGACCGCATGCCCTTTGTTCGTTCCGCCGCAAATTCATCGGTCGGAGGCCACACATTCGTGTGCCCGTCACCGATCATCGCAACAACTGGTGCGATTTGTTTATAAAATTCAACGCGGGTCATCGGCAGCGTGAGCGAATTTAATGCATGTTCCTTTGCCGCCGCATATTCTTCCCGGGATGTTGTGAAAAAGATATTCGGATGAACATTCTCTACAGTAGTAAACATTTTCTCTGCGTCATTGCGGACCTGTTCGACGGAAAAGAGTGTAGCGGGATTGTTGATAGCAGATTTCTGCACAGCATCAGAACCGGCGCATCCCGAGAACACAAGAATAATAAGCATAACGAAAAAGAGTACCGGTGTTTTCATAGGCTCCTTTTTTGCACAAACGTACGGTCTAAGAGCTTAAAAGACAACAAATGATTCGGTCGCTATGTTAAATACCGAGTTTGAATAGTATATTAGCATCAGGTCTTCGTTCGGCATGACCATTATTTAAGTTATTTTTAGTACCGTGCAATGAAAACAAACTCCGAATCATTCCATTCCATACTGAACAATGTTGCCAAACACATTACGCTGACTGCGGCAGAGAAAAAATTCTTTTGCTCCTTGCTGCGGGTAAAAAAACTTCGGAAGCGACAGTACCTGCTGCAAGCGGGGGACGTATCGCGGTTCGAACAATTCATCAACACGGGTGCGCTCCGTGCATATTATCTTGATGAAAAGGGACATGAACGTATTGTGCAGTTCGGGCTTGAAGGATGGTGGATCGGCGACATGGCGAGTTTCTTCAGCGGACTTCCGGCAACATTAACCATCGAAGCGATGGAAGAATCCGAATTGTTTCAAATAGAAAGAAATGATTTTGATGTACTGCTGGATAAAGTGCCGAAGTTCGAACGCTTCTTCCGCATCCTGCTCAGCAACGCGCATATTGCCCATCAACGCCGTCTCGTCTCCCATCTCACCGGCAGCGCTCAGGAACGGTATCTGGAACTTCTCGCAAAATATCCCGCGTTTGAACAACGCATTCCTCTTCGCCACATTGCTTCGTATCTTGGCGTCACGCCAGAATTTCTCAGCCGGATGAGAAAACGACTCACAAAGAAAAAATAGTCCTCCCTATCATATTCCGCTATTGTTAAAAATATGTCGCTGCGTCGTTGGATTTACGTTCATGATCTCCTTGACCTACATCAATGGAATTTCTTGACCTATTTCATCACAGCTACTTCACTCTTTGCAGTATGTTTGTCTTGGATTTGAAACAACCATTATCAAACATATTTCAAGGAGTCGTTATGCTTACCACACTTTTTTCTACAAACACTGAAATCGTCGGATTGATCCTGCGCATGACCGTGGGTTTCATCATTTTCCCGCACGGCGCTCAAAAAATGCTCGGCTGGTTCGGCGGTTACGGTTACACGGCAACAATGGGATTCCTGACCAGCACGGCAAAACTGCCGTACATCATCGGCCTTTCGGTCATCCTGCTGGAATTTGTTGGATCATTAATGCTGATCGCCGGTTTGGGAACACGCATTGTCGCTCTGGGATTTATCGGATTGATGATCGGCATTATTCTCACTTCTCATCTTCAAAACGGATTTTTCATGAACTGGTTCGGAAACCAGTCCGGCGAAGGTTTTGAATATCATTTACTCGTTATTGGTTTGGCGGTTGCCTTGCTTATCGGCGGTGCGGGAAAATATTCCGTCGATCAATTGATCGTTCAGTAAATGCTTTCACTAATCGTTTCGTTAAGGCCGTCATTTTTGGCGGCTTTTTTAATTTTCCTTAGCAATTCCATCGTCCGACAGGCGGTTACTATCAACACCTACGAAATTGTTTTCAAAATTCCGTAAAAGTTTTTACTTTGCATCCCGTAATTAAGACTTGTTTGTCTTAAATCTGTGAACAAACCGTCGTCCCGCCAGCATCATTCACCAAAACAAAAGGAGAAGTTCATGGAAGGATTGAAACGCGTTCTGAAATGGGGAGGCATTATTCTAGGAAGCCTTCTTCTGTTATTTGTGATCGCAGTATATGCACTGCAATCAAAATCGTTTGATGCACCGTATCCGAAGATTACAGCGAGCACCGACAGTGCTCTTATTGCCCGCGGAAAACATCTCGTGTACGGTCCCGCCCATTGCAACGGATGCCATTTTGCAAAAGACGATATGGCAAAAGCGCTCAATGGTGAACCGGTGGAATTAAAAGGGGGATTTGAATTTGTCCTGCCATTCGGAGTAATCCGAACCCCCAATCTTACGTCGGATAATGAGACAGGTATCGGAGGATTACGCGATGCAGAAATTGCACGCATACTTCGGTACGGTGTCTTCCCCGATGGCCGCGCTGTTTTTGATTTTATGCCGTTCCATAATCTCAGCGACGAAGATCTGACCGCAGTAATTTCATATCTCCGTACGCTCTCTCCGGTGAACCAAAAGGTTGTGCGTCGCGAAATTAATTTCCTCGGCAAAGCGGTGGTTGCATTTCTTATTAAACCAGTTGGACCGATGGGTGAACCACCGTCTTCAGTTTCGCCCGATTCTACGTCGGCATACGGCAAATATCTTGTGCATTCCATTGCCAACTGCGTGGGGTGCCATACAAACAGGGATATGATGACCGGCGCGTTTATCGGCGAGCCGTTTGCGGGAGGATTCCAAATGCCGTCCGACGCCGTTCCGGGATTGATGTTCACAACGCCGAATATTACACCGGATCCTGAAACGGGAAAAATATTTCCATGGACTGAAGAGGTGTTTGTCCACCGTTTTCGTCAGGGAGTGCAGATTGTCGGTTCGCCGATGCCGTGGGGATCATTTAAGAATATGACCGGTTTGGAACTAAAAGCAATCTACCGATATTTGAGATCCGTTGAACCAGTGCACAAAAAGATTGATCAGGTAGTACAAAAGATAGAATGATAACAATAAGAACAGCATCTCTTTCGCAGCCGTCCTCTCGACGGCTTTTTTATTCTCTACAGCACTTGCTCACACTGTGATTATTGCTTGACATCTTTTTACATCTCCAGACGCAATACACACATCTTTCATCTACCCTCCTCCGTTCAATTCGATACAAAGACACTGAACCAACATATAATTTCTACGGAGGAAGCCATGAAAAAACAGATCGCAATAGCCGCCGCAATCATATTGATTGCAATCCAATTCAGCATAGCACAGGAACCTGTAAAAAAACTCAGCTTAGAAGAGAAGGTGGTCGTATTTGCAACAAAGAATTTATTGTCCGGTTTGCGCTCAAACAATAAGGGGGTGATCGAATCGGCGATGCGGATCACAGCTCAGATGAAGCTGCGGTATCCTGCAGCGGAGATGAAGGAATTGTTGAGTGTTTTGAACGATGTTCGAGAAAACCATCCGTCCGGATGCACCAGATATAAAGCATTCATTGCGATTTCCATCTGCACAAATCCCGAATGGTATGCAAATACACCGAACGTCGTTACAGCAGATGATGAGACATTTTTCCACACCGCATCAGACCGGTTACAAGAACAATTATTAAGTGTCAATGCGCAATAACTCTGCGGTCTCCTCCTCCACACAAAACCCGAAGTCGGTACGATTCGGGTTTTCTTTTGTACGCTGTTGAATATTTTCTTTCATACAATTTTCCCAATGCATCGGTGTAAAAAGATTGCACTTTTGTTGGTATTATCGGGCATTCGTAGGAATTGGCGTGAAAAATGACGATACTAGTAACACAGGAGAGAATTATGGCACAAATAGCGTTTCGCGGAGAGTCAGGAAAGAAATATTCGTTCGCCATTCACCCGATGACGACATTGTTTAAACAGGATGCTGCCGTGTATGTTATCACGCACCGTTCAACCGATGAGATGAACAAAGTTTCACATAAGCACATTTTCGTGGGACAAACCGATAATCTCGGTAAACAATTCGATGGATTAAAAGATCAATTCTTCACCCGTTTTGACGCCAATTGCATCTGCGTTCATTTTGAAGAAGACAAGAAGAAGCGGCTGAACATCGAGTCCGATCTTGTCGGCAATTACAATCCTCCCGGCAACAGTTGATCCGATGGTATTTAGCCCACATCGTACGACGTGGGTTAAATGAGATCTCGGGTACCAACTATAATTCCGAGTGAATGATATTCATCTCGGCGTTCTTATCCAATCCTTTAATGTGAATCTGGCCGTCGGAGTACTGTTTTTTGATCTGGTGATAGACAAGCACTAGTGAGAATTGATCTCCCCGGTTCACGCTGAATTCCTTCCCTTTCAGTTCCCTCCCGTTCACAAATGTCCTTGCGTTATATTTTCCATCCGGATTCTTGCTGCAGCGTAATTCGATAGTTTGTTGTTCGGCCATAGTTCTCTCCACTTCATTGTCGATTGGTCAACTCTTAACAAGATACAATAATTTCTCATCAGATATTCATCGACGACTAACTCGGAAGAGATTGAACGAAGAAACTGCAGTGGAAAATCAGCGATTAGCGATACCGGTAAGAAAATACATCATTGCCAGAGCGGCAAGTTTTGCGGTGCGTCCATCGACATCGTATTTGGGATTCATTTCCACGATATCGATCAGTTTTGTTTTCCGCCGTTTACCGGCAAACAGTGCTGCCGTGAGAAATTCTTCCGGCGTCAGTCCGGTGGGAAGTGGTGCACTCACTCCCGGCGCATCCGCACTGTGCACGGCATCCAGATCGAAACTCATATACAGCGCATCCGTGGAGGATGTCGCGAGTTCGTACGCCAGTTCCAGCACTTTTGCAATTCCGTCCGCTCGCACGTCGCGCAGCGAAAAAACCGTTGCGCCGCGTTCGATCAGCTCGGAATAATGATCGGCAGAATTTGCAAACGACTGAATACCGATCTCCACTAGGTTCATCGCATTCAGCGGGCTCATATGATGATCCAGCATCTGACGAAACGAAGTGCCGCTGTTCCGTTTTGGAATCGGTTTACGGTAATCCAAATGTGTATCAATATTGATCACGCCAACGTTTTTTTTATCCTTTGAGAATCCGAGGAAATTCGGATAAGCAATATCATGCCCTCCGCCCAACACAATCGGGACAACACCTGCGGAGACAAGCGTGTGCACCACATCTTCTAGTATTTCGTGCGTCTCTTCAAGAGTCTTTCCCGCCTTTACATCTCCAAAATCGAATACAGGGACTGATGAAGGGGATTTTTCCTTTCCGATAACAAATGCCGTCCGTTTATAAAATTCTTTACGAATTGCTTCGGGTCCGCCTTTGGCGCCGATACGGCCGCCATTACGTTTCACCCCATCATCAACTGGTACGCCGACGATGCCAATGGTGATATCATTCGAAAAATTCTTTTCGCCGTACAATACACGATCTCCCATACGGGGATCGGTTGCGTCATTGCGCGAAAAGAATACGGAATCGTCCGGCGGTGTAAGATATTTAAAGATGGTGCTCATAGCACTTTTAAAATTAGGAAACTTCAAGCAAGATGCAAGCAAAGTTTTTCTCGCGGGGGATTCGCGACTACACCCGATAAAAATATTACCGATTTTTATTCAAAGTGCTTGCCATCATTCAATAAAAATAGTATACTCGCATCAGCAACTAACCCACCTTTCCCCAAACTATATACAGGAGTTACCATGAACAAGTTCTTCAAAAAGATGGTCGTATTGGTTCTTGTGGCAACCATGGCCATGATGTCTGTTGGATGTTACGGCTCATTTGCTTTAACAAAAAAAGTGTACAATTGGAATGGATCTCTCGGCAATAAATGGGTTATTGAAATAGTTTACCTTGTAATCAGCTATCCTGTGTATGGTGTTGCCGGGTTTATTGATTCTGTTATTCTCAATTCTATCGAATTCTGGACTGGAAGCAATCCAATGTCATCGGTATTGAAATCGGAAGATGGATCTCAGGTTGCGTTTAATGCAGAAAAGAAGGAAATCACTGTCAGTTACGCTGATAAAAAATTCATCATCGGAATGGTAAACGGAAAAGCAACTGTGATGAATGAGCAGGGTGTTGCTATTGCGTATGTTGAATCTGATGACTCCGGTACAATGACAGTAAAAGATATGAAAGGAAATGTTTTAAGTGTTCAATCAAAAGCAGATATGATGGCTATGGTGGATGCTCAATAAGGGAAACATAATGGATGTGATATAATTATTCATCCATCGGTTACAATTAACGGGAGAACTGGATTCAGTTCTCCTTTTTTATTTTTAAAGCGGTAAAGAAGAAGATCCACCAGCCGGCTAGAAAACAAAATCCGCCGATCGGTGTGATAAATCCGAATGAACGGATGCCGGTCGTCGACATTACATACAGACTGCCGCTGAACAACAGAATCCCGATCCCGAATAAACGTCCCGCCACAGCCATGCGGGGATATTGATCTGCTAATAACGCAACTATCAGTATGGCAAACGCATGATACATTTGGTAGCGCACAGCCGTTTCGAAAGTGACGAGCGATTCCGGTGGAAGGAATTGTTTTAATCCGTGCGCGCCGAATGCACCAAGCGCAACGCCAAAAAACGCAAATAATGAACCAAGTAAAAGAAATATTTTTTTCATAATCGGTTTTGTCATGTAATGATATACAATGGTTATAACATCCCGCTCTGTTTTCTCACCAGCCATTCAATCCCGAATAGCAGCACAATCACGGCCAAAAACGAGGGCATGGTCCAGAGTTCGAATTCGCTTGTGCGGATACGGCGCTGCGACATCATCTCCTGACGTGCGAGAATATTTTCCGCCAATTGATCAAACGCCGATGCATCGGAATACAATCCGCCGGATGCGCCGGCAATTTGTTGCAATAGCGCCTTGTTCATCTTTGTCTCGGCAAACTCGATCGATTGCTCTCCAACGGAGATTCTTCCGGAAACTGAGCCGAGCGTATCTCCTGCGTGCACTGCTACAGCAGAATAAAGATACTCCCCTTCCGAAAGTCCGTCAAACGATCCTTCATACAATCCAGAGCCGAGCGCATGTAACGTTGTTTCGAACCGGTCGGCACCGCTCATGGGTCGAAGCGTCAGTTGCACATCCGCATTATCCACCGGTTGGTAACTTTCATTATTCACCTGCCCGGAAAAATCGATCCGCTCCCCTTGCGAAAAAAATTCTTTCAGGGGTTCAACACGGAGAAATTTATCCTGCTCGCGTGTTGACAGCCACCGCACCAGCGATGAGAACCATGTTACGAAAAAACCTTTCGTTTCGTCGGCAGAACCCGCGAGAACTTTCCAACGGTGAATTCCATAACCAAGCAGCGCTGCGGACTTTGTTGTGCCGATATTCCTGACGAGAAAGAACGGATTCGTCAACAGGACATTCTGAATTTTTACCGCTGCCATAGTTTGCGCTTCCGGTTTTGCGCTAAACGTTGGGAGTGAATAGAACACCGGAGGAAGTTTATCCCACGATGTTTTTTCATTCTGCAACAGTTGATGAAATTTGAATTTTGTAACAATGGAGGGAAGAACCATTTGTTCTTCCATTCGTTCCGATGTTACGGTGAATGGGAACAACACTTCCATTGACCGGACTTTCTGCAAATCTAACAACCGGCCGGCAATAAATAATATGGAAACTGTGCGTGTGATAACCGATTGCCGTATCATGTCGACAGATGCAGCCGTTGTTGTGGATGTCGGAAATCCGATCATAATGACAGCATCGGCGTCTGCAAGCGCCGACTGTAATTCCTGTTCTTTTTTCCTCGAATGGAATGCGCCGTTCGGCAACTGATAAAAAAGACGGGCTTCGATATTCGCATCCGCATCCAGCGTTTGCATTACTGTCGCCACATCTGGACTGACGGAACCGGCAATGACAGTAATACACATTCTATTTTTTAACACTTTTACCAGCACAGACCGGCTGTTATTTTTTATTGTCAGTTCTCCTTCTTCTCCGGAAACAGATACCGTCAATTTTTTCGACCCGTCCGTTTTCGGCACATACGAAAATTGAACCGGCGTTTCTGAAACACCCGACGGTGTATTAACCCTGATCAACCGTTCATCAATTTTCTTTCCATCCTCAAATAAAGATGCCGTGACAGCACGATTCGAAATACCAGAAGTTTTTACCGTTGCATCCACAGGAACAGCTGCATCGACATAGCTGATGGTATTGGTGATCAGTTTAGAAACCACAATATCTTTTTGTTCGATGGTGTCGCCGATTCCTACGGTGAAGATCGGAGTCCGGCTCTTTTCTGCATCGTACAGGGGATTCGCTCCGGTGTTATAATTTCCATCCGAAAGCAATATGATTCCCTGTAGCCCATCGATCGATCGAAGCGAAGATTGCAACGCACCGGAGATGTTCGTTGTGCCGCCGTTCACCGTAAGCGACTCGGGATGAAGCGGTTGTACCAAATGTGAAAAAGAAAAAAAGCGAACATCCGCCGATGATGTAAGTTTTTTTACGCCTTCGGCGCGAAGCACTGATAAGAGGATCGCCGTTCTGTCTCCCGTTCCATCGTTTTGCGTCATGCTTAATGAATTGTCTGCAAGAATTGCAATGACCGGTTTTTTTTCTTCTGTAAAGAAGAGTTGGAATAACGGTTCGCACAGCGCCAAAAGAATAAACGACAACGCCGCTCCGCGCAGAAACACCAGCAGAATCCGTTTTGCCGTCGACACTGTGGGAACCGTATAACGATACAGGAAATAGGATACCACAAAGGATATACAAACAAGCAGAATGACGATATACAGCGGAGTGTGAAACGAGAGATTCATATACCGGTAAATGTACAATAAAAATCCCCAAGACCAATGGATTGGGGATAAAAATTTAATTCGGAAAACTACGCCAATTGTTTTCCGGACTTCGCACTGAATAATTCGTCTGGAAAGATGCTGAAAACCGAAATTCTCCGACTATTATTTTCTCAACATCATTCGATTGGTTTGAATATGATTATTTAACTGCAGCCGATACAAATAGACTCCGCTGGCAAGACCGTCGGCGGAAAAACGGACGAAATAGGTACGGGGCGTTTGTACTTCCTGCACCAAGGTGCGTACTTCGCGGCCCAATACATCGAACACAGATAATGAAACAAATCCGGTCACCGGCACATCGTACGTAATCATCGTGGACGGATTAAATGGATTAGGGTAATTTTGGTGCAATAAAAATGCCGAAGGAACTTCATCCCGTTTACCAACATTCAGCGTTCCGTTTTTTGCATCATAAATATTGGTTGGCGCATTGTATGGACTTGTTCGCGGAGCATTGGCGGCATCAACGGCGCGTATGTAAAATTTCGGGGCGGAAGCCGTTGCGGGAATAACGGCAGAATATTTTCCGGAATTGGTCGCCTGATCGACGACTTCGGTTAAGACCATTTGAATGGAAGAGAATACCGATCCATCATTCAGCGTATACAACAGCCGGACGGAATCTTTATTGACAGTGTCTTTCGAAACAACGTACGCGCTGATTGTATATTCATTGCTCTGTGAAATGGAAATTTCCGGGTCGGTTCCGATTACCATTCCATTATAGAGCACCGCTTTGTATGCATTGACAATCCCCCATCCGATGGTATTATCCGGCTTCAATGCAATACTTGCTGTAGCGTGAAGAGCATTAATTACCTGAAGCGGCGTCAGTTCCGGCCGAGCAGAGAGGATCATTGCTGCGACTCCGGCAGTTAACGGCGTTGCCGCGGAGGTTCCGCCAAATCCACCGGTAAAACCGCCGGAAGGTACTGATGCATACACCGACACGCCCTGGGCTGAGACATCCGGTTTTCTCCGCTCATCACTAGTGGGACCATTCGAGCTGAACGAAGCAACCACTCCACTACTCTGTACTGCACCGACAGAAACAATACTGTCTGCATCAGCCGGCGTTGTGATCGACGGCGGTGTTGCGCCCGACCCTTCATTCCCCATTGCGTTACAGACAACAACACCTTTGCGAGCAGCGATGGTGGCGGCAATGGAAGTTGTTGCCGTTTTTCCATTCATGTCTGCATAAATATAACTTTTTTGCCCTGCATCAAACACTTTATAACCGAGCGAACTGCTCACAACATCCACACCCATCGATTCCATCCATTCGATTGCTGCTACCCAGTTATCTTCTTCCACATTCGTTTCCGTAGGAACATATTCTGTTTTGCCAAGAATGAACTGCGCGTTAAATGCTGAGCTGACTAATGTCCCTTCTTTATACCCACCAACCAACGACATGCAAGAAGTCCCATGCGAGTCCTGATCCCAACTGTCGCCTGCTTCATTGGCTGTAACACTGTCCTTCTGAATAAAATCGTATTCTGCAATCACTTTTAAATTCTTTAATGCGTCGTGAATCTTCCATCGAAATCCGGTATCGAGCATTCCCACCAATACACCTCGTCCCGAAATTCCAATATTGTGTACGGCAATCGCATTCATCAGATTCATCTGTGTTTCGGAAAATCCGTACGAATATTTATTTGCTGACTGTTTGGAGAACGACCGTTGAGCGGATTCGATTTGCGGAACATCCTTGCGCTTGAATGTTGCCACCGGTTCCACCGAACGGATGAACGGAAGCAACTGCAACTGAACACGCTGTGCATTCGTCAGATATGCTGTTGCTGCATTGAACCAACGCGACGTATTTTGGACCGCAATGCCTCGTTCTTTTAGTTGAGTTAAGAACGATTGCTGAACCGGAAGATCGTCTACGGTGATGAGTGTCGATGACATTTTCGCTCTGCGATGCAATGCGCGTTCGGAAATTCCGGTTACTGCGGCAAGCTCTGCCGGCGACGATGTTTTAGAGAATGCGATGTGTTCTTTTGCGGTGAAGTAGATCCAAAATTTTTGCGGTGTATCGTTTGCGGAAAGCATTGATACGACAACCATCAAACAGACGCTTAGCAACCGTTTCATTGAGTATATGCTCCTTATTTTAATAAATATACATCAATGCATGATTGTTATCAATGAACAGTTTTCAATGTTTCAATGATACTAGTTTATAGGAGGTGCCAGTTCTCGGGGTGACAATCAGTTTCCGAATATCTCTTCATTATACCGGGTCATACTTGTCCAAAATACATCATACAAGAGAAAAATTTATTCCTCCTTTTCTTGACGGGGTTCCGAAGGAATGCCGACATGGTATAAAGATTTGGTCGGCACAAGAAAAGAAGCACAAGAACCCCTTGCGAAATGTAACGCGCGCGATGAATCCAGTTCACACTTGCCCGTAGATGGCAAAAAACACCATCAAAAGTCTCTTCATGATTTCAGCCCCCCCTCTGTATCTCCCCCTTGGTAGGAGGAGAAAAAGCTCACTCAATCCTCACTAAATTTCACTCCCTCCCACATCTCA
>JALNZH010000062.1 GCA_023229405.1 Bacteroidota bacterium | reverse complement strand
AATAAAACTTTTTCGGGAAGAGGTTTCTGTTGCAGAATTTTTCCTCGATGAAGTGCTTCTTGTCCTCTATTCGTTTTTCATCGCACCGCTAGGATTTGTGCGCACATTTACCTGGAAAGGATCATCTTCGCGATGAAACAGTTTTTCAAACATCCTACAGTGATCACTGTTGCAAAAGTGATCATCTCTGCAGCATTGCTATCCGGTCTTATCTATTATATAGACGTAGAAGCGGTTCTCGTTTCATTATCCAATGCTAACATTATTTATCTAAGCGCAGGTTTAGCTCTGGCAATAATACAGGTAATCATCCATCTTTATCGATGGCGGTATCTTCTTCATCTTATTTCAAAAGATATCACACATCGTGAAGCCTATACTTCATTTTTTGTCGGATTTATGGCAGGTTTTTTTACGCCGGCGCAGTTGGGAGAATTTGCTGGACGTATCGCAAGTCATCCTACAGTAAATAAATCACACATAGTGGGAATAACATTGATCGATAAAATCTACTGGGCAGCGCTCACGTTTGTGATCGGAGGAACAGGTCTCGTTGTGTTTATTGCAGATTATTATCCAGAATATTGGAATCCTCTCTATCGGTATGCAGTCACTTTTGTTCTTGGAATTATCATTGTCATTTTTTTGTACCCCGAAAAAATAAAAGAATTGCTGCAATTGTTGCCGGAAAAAGTGCGTCGTCACCGTTTTTATGAAATTATTCAAGTAATCGAAAACGAATTCCATAATCGCAATGCGTGGATGTTCTTCTCTATCACCGGTCTACTCTACGGTGTAATATTGCTGGAATATTATTTTCTCGTGAATGCATTCGGCACTGTTGCATTCGGTGATGCAATGATGTGCGCAGCATCGGTCTTTTTCGTCAAAGCGGTCATCCTTCCTATTTCGTTCGGTGATCTCGGCATCCGGGAAAGTGCGGCGGTTTTCTTCTTTGAAGGAACTGGAACTGCCGCGGCAGTGGCGTTTAATGCCTCCATCGTCATGTCTCTTGCCAATGTTATTATCCCGACGGCAATCGGTGCATTGTTAGTTACCAGCGTAAAACGACAATGATGGAATTATTCAACGAACTGCTCACCTATTTTTTGATACTGTTACTGGCAGTGTACGTTCGGCAGATTTTTTTCTTTTATCGCGGACTTTCACGATTGTCGGCCGGTTCGAACAGATGCCTTCACACGATGACGGTGATTATTCCCGCTAGAAATGAAGAACAGAATATCGGCAACTGTCTGCGGTCGTTGATGGAACAGGATTATCCGAAAGAAAAATTATCCATTATCGTTATCGACGATCAATCAACGGACCGGACTTCGGACATCGTCCGTACGTTAACATTACAGTCACCATTTCCCGTTACGCTTTTGCGGTCGGATATTACTTCCTCTATCCGCTCACCAAAAATCCGCGCTATGTCTCTCGGCATTCAGCACTCGTTAAGCGATATTATCGTCACAACAGACGCCGACTGCACCGTATCGCCGCTCTGGGTCGCCACAATAAATACATATTTCGATGAGAACGTTGGCATCGTCACCGGGTTGACAGTTTATGAATCGCGGAGAGAACGATCTGCGATATTCTATGGAATTCAATTTTTGGATTTTATTTCTTATACCTCAATCGCCGCCGGAGCAATCGGCATGGGACGTGTGTTGGTGAGCAACGGAAGTAATATGGCGTTCCGTATTCAAGCGTTTGACGAGTCCGGCGGATTTGATACGCTGGCACATATCAACACCGGAGATGATTCGCTGCTCGCGCAAAAAATTGTGGCAGACAGACGATGGAAAGCGCGATTTGCATATGACGATCATGCCGTAGTACGAACGCAACCGGCCGCTACATGGAAAGAAGTGCTACACCAACGAATGCGCTGGGTCGGACAAACCTCCTACTATCCTCCCTATATGATGTTTTTTATGATCTGCACGTTTATCATGTTCATCCTCTTGACTGTTTGGCTTCCGTTGTCGTTTTTTCATTGGTCTATCGTTCCGTGGTTGATTCTGGCTGGGAAATTTTCCACAGATTATTTTTTTATGCGCAAATTCACCACTCTCACACATACAACTAATGCAATGCGCTATTTCTTTCAAACAGCGGTCATTCACATACCATTCATTCTGCTCTCTACCTTCGGCGGATATTTCTTTTCCTTTGATTGGAAAGACAGAACATTAACAAAGGAATCGCAATGATCACGCACACCGGGATTGTGCACCGCACTCTCTTCCCTTCGCTTTTGTGGAGAATGCCCGGGAAAAAAGTGTATCTCACATTCGATGACGGTCCTCATCCCACCGCAACCGAAACCGTGCTGGATGCGCTGAAGCGGCACGATGTTCGCGCAACATTTTTCCTAACGGGAAAAAATATTCCGGGACGGGAACAGATTGTTCGACGGATTGAAGACGAAGGGCATTCCATCGGAATCCACGCGTACAATCATACACGGAGCATGGCTTTTTCAAAACACCGGACTACGGAAGAAATACGACGCACGGCAGAATTGATATCAACAGTCGTCCGGCAAAAAGTCCGGTTGTTTCGTCCTCCGTTCGGATTTTTTTCTTGGAATACTATTGCTGCCGCCCGCGAACAAGGATATCTCTTGGTAATGTGGAGTTGCCTTACTGGCGATTTCCGTTTACACTCCAATGAATCTGTCGTGAAGAATTCTCTGGAACAACTTTCCTATGGATCTATTCTTGTCTTTCACGATAACGACCTGACGCAAGATACGATTGCCAATCTTTTAGATATTGTTATCCCACAAATTCGGCAGCGTGGTTTCGAGTTTGGAGCGATTCGATGAGAAAAAAACGGATACTGATAGCTCCTTTGGACTGGGGTTTGGGCCATGCTACACGCTGTATTCCAATTATTCAAGAGCTGCTCCAACACAATGCAGAAGTTGTGATTGCTGCGGATAAACGTCCGGCAGAATTGTTGAAAAAAGAATTCCCGAACTTGGAACATCGACGGTATCCGGGGTATGCTATTCAGTATCCGGTGAACGCGAATATGGCTTGGACGATGTTCCGGCAATTACCGACCTTATTCAAAGGGATTGCCGAAGAACACAAATTGCTTGAATTGATGGTGACTGAACATGAGATTGATGCGGTTATTTCAGATAATCGTTGGGGCGCATATTCAACACGGGTTCCCTCTATATTTGTTATCCATCAGTTACGGATACTTCTTTCAAAATACTTACGCTGGGGTCAAGGAATTATAGACGCAGCGAATGGCAAATTGATGAAACCGTTCACCGAAGTATGGATTCCTGATAACAGTGGACCGGAAAATCTGAGCGGAGAATTATCTCACGAATCGCTGCTCCCACGGAATTCACACTTTATCGGTCCTCTCTCCCGTTTGAAACGGATTGGAGGAATGAATAAAACACTTGATGTGCTGGTGATTTTATCGGGGCCGGAACCGCAGCGAACGATTTTTGAGACACTGATCGTCGAACAGTTAAAACAAACATCGATGCGGTCATTAGTTGTACGTGGAACACCGGAGCATGCCGTAAAAATGACTCTTTCGGAAACACTGACCCTCGTTGGATCATTGACAGCAGATGAACTTTCTGAAGCTATTGCCGCATCACAAATTATCATTTCGCGGCCGGGGTATAGCACTCTGATGGATTTGTCTTTTCTCGGGACAAATGCTATTTTTGTTCCGACTCCGCAACAAACTGAACAGGAATATCTTGCAACACGTTTAAAAGAGCAGAAGATTTGTTATTCTGAAAGGCAGCAAGAGTTTTTGTTATCAAGTGCAATCTCACAATTTCATTCGTATTCCGGGTTCCGGCAAATGCCACAGGACCGCACAGTGTTACGGCAGCGCATCGATACTTTATTAACAACAATTGCATGATGATCATTCCACCGTTTTTTTTGTATGCAGAGACTCATTATCGATTTAAATACTTTTTCAGTCTCTATAAAAAACCGGAGCCGGAAATTATTGCCGATGCTCCTCATCGGCTCGATCCCGACCAGCCGTTTCCGATACTCATTCTGATTAAAGATGCCGATTTATATCCAGTGGATATGGTCAGCATCAGAGTGACGCTATATCATGATGCGCGGAAAGAATATACGCACACCTATGAATTTGCACAACCGCTGAAGATTCGTTCACATTTCTGGCACAAAATAGTCGATCTGCATTTTACCGGGACGCTCTCTTCCCTGTTCGGAATGATGTATGTAGATGTTGAAATCTCCACCGTGCAGAACGGCAAAATCACGATCATGCGAAATAACAATCATCGCTTTACATCCAAAGCGCCGCTGAAATTCTACCGCTCTAAAACCCACCTCCCTTCCATTAATGGATGGAAGTACGGCGATACACACACACATTCCACCTACACTGAAGATCAGGTGGAATTCGGCTCACCGATTGAAGCGGCGCCGCGGTTGTGCAGGGCAATGGGAATGTCTTTCTTCGGAGTAATGGATCATTCGTACGATCTGGATGACCGTGTTGACAATTATCTTCTCAACGATCCTGCACTGCCGAAATGGGATGCCATGCACGGAGAAATCGACAGAGTGAATACAAAGGAGAAGGATTTTGCCGTGTTGCGGGGCGAAGAAGTCACCTGCAGAAACGCGGATGGAAAGAATGTTCATTTTTTACTATTCGGCACCCGTCGGTTTTTTCATGGTTCGGGCGACAGTGCTGAAAAGTGGCTTCAAACCAAAAGCGAATATACCATTCAAGATGTTCTTCAACAGAAAGATCGTTCTGTTGTCGCCTTCGCGTCACATCCTACCGAGGAAGTTCCAGTAATCCAAAAACTATTATTGAACCGGGACGAATGGACAATCCAGGATATGGCTGAAAAAGAATTACATGGAATTCAGATCCTAAACGGTGTTCGATCGGACGCATTTTATAGAGGAATGGACATCTGGAAATGGATGCTCAACCGCGGAATGAAAAAGTTTATTCTCGCCGGAAACGATGCACATGGAAATTTCAATCGATTTATTCAAATCAGCATTCCGATGCTTTCATTCCGCGAAAAAGAATCTCAGCTCTTTGGTAAGATGAAAACCGCAGTGCTAACACATACTCTTTCCGAAGAAGCAATTATTGAGTCTCTTGGAAAAGGAAACACAGTAATTACCAATGGACCGTTGTTGACGATCGGCGTCGAAACGGATGCACCGGATGTGGGAATAATCGGCGAAACAGTAGGCGGCAAAAAGTTCGTCGTAAAACTCCACGGCGAAACAACGGACGAATTCGGGCAGTTGAAATGTATTACCGTGTATATGGGATCCATCGGGAAAGGCGAACGTGTGTTGTTTGAAATAAAACAATTTTCCAATCCGCATTCCATCCACCGCATCAGCGATTGGCATCATGCGGAGTTCTTTTCGTATATTAGAGCGGAAGTATCCACACATCATCCCCTCGGAATTGACGGCGATGGATTTTGTTACACAAACCCGATTTGGATTCAACCGAAATGAAAACCGTTTTATTAATTCTCTGTACTGTTGCGACGCTCGCACCTGCTCATGAACAAGGATTCTCGTTTACATCTGCACCGCTGCAATTTACTCCTCTTGCCGCACATACATTTGAACCGCGAGTTGGCGTGCTCTGGCATACTCATGGCAACTGGCTGCGTCTGGACATCGGCAATTCGGTAGATATGGTACAATATTCATATGCAGATGACCGGCGACGTTTGTCCATCGGTGCGGATTTTTTCACCTACACATTACTACGAGGAGAGAAAAATTTTCATTTCCCCGTGGATGCAGTGGATTATTTTTTCGGATTTAACTCCAGTTATATCGATACGATGTCGGAGGGAGTTCTTTCGTCCCGATTAAGGCTTAGTCATATAAGCGCGCATTTTGTGGACGGACATTTCGACGGTCCGACTGGAAGCTGGAAAGACGGATTAAATCCGCGGGTGTACAGCAGAGAGTTTTTGGAACTCACCATAGCCTATGAACCGAACATCACCGTGCGGGGATACACCGGTGTGTTCTACCTCTGGCATGTCGATCCGACAACTCTGCCGCGTTGGATCGGTTACGTCGGTGCGGAATATCATCATCCCCTTACCTCAGTATTCAGCGGATATACTGCATATCAGTTTACGGCAACAGGTCACCGTCCCAGACACGAATTTCAGGCCGGCGTAAAACTCGGACAGTGGCATGGACGGGGAACAAAATTATTCTTTCTCTACTACAGCGGTAACAGCATTCACGGTGAATATCACGATCGTCCGGAAGAATATTCCGGCGTTGGCTTCAATATCGATTTTTAATCATGACACTACAAAAAATACTGATTCATTCCGGCCTATTCATCGCAACATTTTTTACCACCACGGTTGCCGGCGTTTCCTGGCTGAACATCGATCCGTTCGATCTTTCGAATTTTGTGTACGGACTCCCGTATTCTATTGGGATTCTCTTTATTCTTAGCTGTCACGAATTCGGACACTATTTCGCCGCCCGGTACCATGGCGTGAATGCAACGTTGCCGTATTACATCCCGACACCATCGCTGCCAGGATTTTTAAATTTCGGCACATTCGGTGCCGTGATTAAAACGCTGTCCCCTGTCCCGTCAAAAAAAGTAATGTTCGACATCGGCGTTGCCGGTCCGATTGCAGGATTCATTGCTACCGTTGGCTTGCTGATGTATGGATTCACTCATCTTCCCGGCAAAGAATTTATTCTGCAGATTCACCCTGAGTATTTCACTCAGGAAAGTCAAGGTATCGGATTGCGGTTCGGCTCTTCGCTGCTCTATGATTTTTTCTCCATCATTTTAACAGATGGAGCAAACGATTTTGTTCCGCCGATGACGGAGATGTATCATTATCCATTTCTCATCACCGGATGGTTTGGACTCTTTGTAACAGCAATGAATCTGATTCCGGTCGGCCAACTGGACGGAGGTCATCTTTCCTACACAATGTTCGGTGACCGTCATCGTATTGTTTCAAGAATCTCCTTCGGCATTATTTTCATTATTGGCGCAATGGGATTTTTACCATTGCTTGGCATTGAAACAACATTCGGCTGGTCCGGATGGATCTTTTGGACACTGATTTTGTTATTCGTCGTAAAACTCTATCACCCTCCGGTTGAAGATGAAACGGAACTGGATCCGACCAGAAGATTGATCGGATGGTTGACTTTTGGTATACTAGCGGTCAGTTTTTCACCGTCGCCGTTCAATTTATGATTATCAATTGACTCTCGATACAATTTTTGCTATCATTACTTCAGAATTCATTATTACGAGCACTCTGTCATAGAAAAGTTCGATACACAATTTCTACATCAGCAACATTAACGAACAACTTTTTTATTGCAGAATGCTTTATTCAAACCGAGGATAAAGCCTCGGTTTTTTTTTGATATGACTCGAACCATACATACTATTATTCTCATCGCACTGATGAATGCCGCCGGATGTGATTTGCCGGAATCATCTGCGGTGATCGACAACCAAATTCCCCCGACGATTATTGAAGCCTCTATTGCTCCAGATATATTCGATATGGGAAAAGTTACAACTCCTGGCACAACAGTAGATGTGACCATTAAAGGATATGTCAACACCTCGGACGATAATGGACAGGATGATATTGCGTCCGTTCGGTTTACCGTCTATTCTCCATCCGGAAAGGTTGTTGCTGCAGGTGTTTTGTTAGACCTTGGCGTGTTTCCCGACGCATCTGCAGGAGACGGAAAATACACATCGAACATTTATCTCACGCTGCCAAAAAATGTCATCGGAAAATATACTATTCAGTATTCTTCGATTGATAAAGACGGCAATACCAGCAACACCTTCAATATGTCGTTTCGAATTATTTATTCGCTGAACCATGCTCCTTTCGTAACACAGTTCATCATTCAAGACACAATCTTCGTTCCGACAAGTGGTAACGAATTCATCCTCATACAAGCTACCGTTGGCGATGTAGATGGCTTATCCGATATTACATCGGTTTCATTTTCGATTAGTCGACCTGAAGATTCATCTGTCGTCTCAATTTTTCGACTTTTCGATGATGGCGGAAAGACATTACCCGAACCCCTCAAAATTCCTAGTGGCGACAGCATAGCGGGAGACGGTAACTATTCATTGATTATGCCGGTTTCCAGCAGCACCTTTAGGAATATTGAACGGTATTTTAACGTTTTTGCCATTGATCAATCGAATGCCGTATCGAACACGATTTCGAAGAAGGTGTACTTTAAATGATGAAACAATTGGCCGCAGTTATTCTTTTGTTGTGTTCGGCAAGCTCGAATGTTTTCGCTCAAACCCACATTATTTCTGAGCGATCATTTCAGTTTACCGCTTCAGCTGCTGAAACGCGCCCGATGAGTAACAGCGTTACGGATATTATTATTCATAACGATACCATCTGGCTCGGAACGGGAAAAGGATTAAGTCGTTCCGTGGATGGCGGCAGAAACTGGAAAAATTATTACGATACTCCGGAATTCGGTAAAGAAGATATTTCCGCCATTGCAGTCCGGGGAAATGTTGTCTGGGCAGCAACGGCTCATTCCATCACTGTTGATGGAACTTCCCTCCCGGAAGGAAGTGGACTGCGGTATTCATCCGACGGTGGAGAGACATGGAAAGTAATTGGTCAACCAGTTGATACGAAGAATGTCGATACACTCTTCTGGAATCCACAAAGTACGATTCGTGCGCTCGGCATTACCACAGCGATCAACAACATAACGTATGACATCGCGATTACAGGAAATGCGGTTTACATCTGTTCCTTTGCCGGACTGGCACGCGTTTCCCGGGATTCAGGGCGCACCTGGGAACGGATCATCCTCCCACCCGATCATCTCGGTTCGATCACTAAAAAAGATACGCTGCAATTCGATCTCTCTCCTTCAGGCGGTGCACTGGGACTTCAAAATAATTTGAATCATCGTGCCTTCTCCGTATTCGCAGAAAATAACGATTCCATCTGGATCGGTTCTGCCGGAGGATTAAATAAAACGACCAACGGAGGCAATTCCTGGGTGAAATATACCAAACAAAATCAAGTGGATCCTATTTCAGGGAATTTTATTGTCGCTATTAATAAGCAGATCACTTCAACAAAAACTATTCTCTGGGCTGCAACAGTAAATGCAACGGATAATACTGAACGCCGCGGCGTCAGCTATAGCGAGAACGGCGGAGTTTCCTGGAATCAGACTCTCCTCGGCGAGTTTGCTCATAATTTCGGCTTTAAGGGAGATGTAGTTTATGTTCCTACGGATAATGGCGTTTTTCGGTCATCGGACTTCGGTCAGTCATGGATTCAGACAGGATCGATTTACGACAAAGTATCGAGACAGCGGTACACACAATCTACCTTCTATGCCGCTGCTTCATCTGCTGATACGGCGTGGCTGGGAGGATCGGATGGGGTGATAAAAACAATCGATAACAATTCGGTACCATTCGGAAGCAGCTGGACGATTTACCATGCGTCGCAGAAACCAGATTCTCCGTCCGACGCGTATGCCTACCCAAATCCATTTGCACCAGATGACGAGGTCGTACGGATCCATTATGTTACCGGGAAAACAACAACAGCAGCAGTGACTCTTCGCATTTTTGATTTCGGAATGAATCTTGTAAAGACAGTCATCCAACATGCACCTCGCGAATCAATCCGCGAACATGACGAACTGTGGAATGGAAAGGATCAGAACAATACGATCGTTTCCAACGGAGTGTATTATTATCAGTTGTCTATCGACAATGACGAACCACGCTGGGGGAAAATCCTTGTCATCCAATAAAATAAATTATATCATTATTGTGTTATTTATTAGCACATCGATACTTTCGGCGCAAATTGCAGGATCTCCCGGTGCATTTTCCCGGATGGGTTTCGGCGGCCGCGGTATGGGAATGGGAAACGCTTTAACGGCGGTAAAAAGCGGCGAGAATTCCGGTTATTACAATCCCGCCATTGTCGCATTGTTGAAAGAATCAAACGCATCGGCATCGTATGGAATTCTTTCGCTCGACAGGAATTTGAATTCCCTCTTCTACTCTCAGCCAATAGATACCAACGCCGGAATATCATTCGGAATACTGAATGCCGGAACTTCCGGTATCGACGGAAGAGATAACGACGGTTTCCAAACGGAAACCTATTCAGTCTCCGAAAATCAATTCTCCCTCTCCTTTGCCCTTCGCATCCGTAAAATAGCAATTGGACTCACAACGAAACTCTATTATTTCTCGTTATTTAAAGAACTTTCTTCAACCACCGTTGGATTCGATTTCGGTGCTGCTTATCCCATTACATCGCGACTGACTCTGGCCGCTGTGTATCGAGATTTTAACACAAAATACCGATGGGAAACTTCCCAATTGTATGGACAACTGGGGAATTCGACTATTGAAAGATTTCCCACACGTCAAACAATCGGCGTATCATACACATTGGATGAATTTAACGGACTTCTCTCCGCTGAAATTGAACGGAGCAACGCATCAACAACAATAATCCGGTTGGGCGGCGAGTGTACTCCGATAGATGAGTTAACAGTTCGCGCCGGTATTGACGGATGGAATTTGAAGGAACGTGAACTTGCTCATCCTTCATTCGGATTTACCGTCCGGACTCCATCGTTCATGGAATGGAAACCCTCGGTCAATTATGCGTATATTCTTGAACCGTACGGCCTTTTTGCAATGCACGTCATTTCGATTTCCGTAAAACTGAATTAATCTCAGGCAAACAATGACCAGACTGACAATCCTTTTTTTCCTTCTTGGTGTTTCCACTGCACCGGCGGTACAGATTAATACGGGACTCCCATTTCTTAAGAACGGCACCGATGCACGTACAACTGCAATAGGTGAAGCTGGAACAGCCGTGTATGGAGATCTTACTTCCTTTTATTACAATCCCGCGTCGTTACGTTATTCTTCTCAGCACCAATTATCCATCAATCATCGTCAAGGATTTGCCGACGTTACTTCCGATCAGATCGGCGCAACCATTCCAGGCGAAACATTTTCCTACGGAATCATGGCATTCACCACGACAGTTGGAGATATTGAAGTTCGACAACGCCCCGGTGAAGCTGAAGGAACGTTCTCAGCACGGAACGGTGCACTGGGAGCAGGAATTGCGTATTCTTCTGATAATAATTTTTCCATTGGTGTATCCGGAAAATTATTGTATGAAAAGATTTACATCGACGAAGCCAGCGGATATGCATTCGACGCTGGAATCGCCTATAAAGTCACCGATGATATTTCTGCGGGCATTAGTATTTTGAATCTCGGAAGTATGAGCGTACTGCGATCTGTTCCGTCAGAACTCCCGTCGACTCTTCGGCTTGGCGGTTCATATATTTCTGCTATATCAACAGAACTCTCCATTGTCGGTGCAGCAGACATCGTAAAAACTCTGGATGATGACGGTATGCACCTGCATGGCGGAGCAGAAGCAGTTTACAATTCCATGTTTATGCTTCGCGCCGGATATCAGTCAGGATATGAGACACGCTCATTTTCTGCTGGTGCAGGTGTACGCTATGGTATCCTTCGGATCGATTATGCATTCGTTCCGATGAGCGGAGCGTTCTCACCTCAGCATGCATTTTCCCTTGTGTTTTTCCTGTAATTCTTCCCACCGTGAACGATAAAAAGAACATATTGTTCACGGCAACGTTTGTCACTCCATTTATCCAGACAGACCGTTCTATTCTTCAACACCATCATTATGTCACAGAAGTGATTTCTTCTGGTGTATTGACGTTCTTCCACTATCTGCGACATTTTCCGAAAACCGATATAACATTTTCATGGTTCGCTTCGGTTTATTCTTCCATTCTCATCTTCCTCGCGAATCTGTTCGGGAAACGATCTGTCTTGATTCTCGGAGGTGTTGATGTAGCAAAGCTTCCCGAGGTGAATTATGGAATTTGGAACAGTCGATGGAAGTCAGCTTTTGTTCGCTACGGAATTACGCATGCCGATGTCGTGCTTGCCGTCGATCCTTCCATTAAGGAAGAGGCGATAGCATTAGCAATGTATGACGGCGAAAATATTTCTGTAGTGCCGACCGGACATGATCTGGATTTCTGGCGACCAGGAACAACTTCGCGGAAAAATATTATTCTTACCGTTGCCACATGCGATACGGAAACGCGATTCAGAATTAAGGGAATCGATTTTCTCTATGATATTGCCCGCGCGTTTCCGGAACAATCGTTTGTACTTGTGGGCATGACTGACACAATACGGCAGAAGACACATCCTCCGCCAAACATTAGCATTCATCCGTATTTATCTCACAAAGAATTATTACAGTATTATCAAACTACAACAGTCTATCTTCAACCTTCCATGCGCGAAGCTCTGGGAAGCACGCTTTGCGAAGCAATGCTGTGTGAATGTTATCCTGTTGGTACCACAGTGGGTGGAATTCCAACTGTCATCGGCGAAACAGGCTCTCTTATACCCTACAGTGATGTTCAAGCAGCAGTACATGCATTAAAGCAGGGATTATCACATGGTGTTTCAAAAATAGCACGGCAACGAATTATCGACCATTTTTCTCTGCAACAACGCGAAACTGCACTGCTGCGTACCATATCGTCATTATATGGCTCAGAATAATCAACATATCACCATCGGATTGCTGCGTGAGAATTTCGCGTGGGTGACACTGCTCGATCAAATCGGTGTTAGTTGGAAAATGATCCAATCTATAACGACTCTCGTCGTCAGCGACTATTCCGTTATTATTTGCAACCGTTCAGTTACAACGGAAGAGTATTTGGCATTACAAAATTTCTCAATAGCAGGGGGAATTGTACTTTATACGATTGCTGTCGCAAGTATTATTCGAGAACGGACAGTACGCAAACACAACGTCGCTTCGCTTCCTCCCAACGCAACCGATAGTTATCAGTATTCCGAAATCCTGGATCTTTACGACACCGTTCATTTTTTTAAGAATGGTACTTTTTTTCAGACCGAACAATCCGGAAGCGGACTGAGTTCATATTGTGGTATTGATATCGAAAATGTATTTTCACTGGCTACGCCAATACGTAAAAGTTTTTATGCTCCACGGAAGCGAATGCCGCATGAAATAGTCGCTTATCGGTCTCGCTGCGCCATACGCCAAATTGTGCAATCGCACCTGGAATATCTCCATCATCAGCGCGGCTTGCCGTTTGTTCATAAATGGTTCTATCCTTCCAATCATCAGACACTCTTTACGTTTAGGATTGATTCAGATAAAGGGACACAATCCCAAATCGACGAGATTTTTCAACTAAGTGAAAAGTATACTATTCCGACAACATGGTTCCTGGATGTAAAAAGCCATGAAGAGTGGCTGCAGTATTTTACAAAGTTCGACCGACAGGAAATTGGAGTCCATTGTTATGAACACGTCGTGCATAACAGTACCATACTTAATCGTGAGAATTTTGAAAAAGCATTATTTCTCCTCCGCCAAGAGAATGTACATCCCGCTGGAATTGCCGCTCCGACCGGTGCATGGAATACCTCCATCGGAACGGCAATCCGTGAACTCGGATTTGCCTACTCTTCCGAATTTGCGTACGACTATGATAATCTTCCTTCATTCCCTGTCCTCGACAATACATTTTCTCCGGTTGTACAATTACCGGTTCATCCAACATGCGTCGGCACGATGCGTCGTGAACATATGACGCAGGATGAGATGGTGTACTATTTTATTTCCATCATCAATCAGAAAATCGCACAGCGTGAACCAATCTGCTTGTATCATCATCCTACGCATGAAACGAACGGCGTCTTTGAAGAAGTTTTTCGTTATATTAACGATAAGCAGATACTAAAATTATCATATTCAGAGTATGCTGCATGGTGGAAGCGCCGTCAGCACTTTTCAGTTTTAACGCAGGTAGATAATTCCCGGATTATTTGCGAAACTCACAATGCGTCGGACGATACTTTTATACGAATAGCGTATGCAGGCCAACGGGAATCGATTGTTCAAGCACAACACGTTTCCGGCGCTGAACCAAACCAATTGCCACAGAAAAGTATTCCTGCACCGGTGGATATTATGCGCTCCCGACAATGGAAGTTCCGGCATTCAATTCAAAACGCTTTAGATTGGTGGATTAAAACAACAGAATGAAGATCACATTTGCATGTTATGAATCGCTTTCCATGATCCACGGCGGACCGCGTGTCCAGGTGCTTCAGACGAAAAGCGAACTGGAAAAATTAGGTGTGGATGTTTCTTTATTGAGCCCGTGGGAACATTTCCACAAAGGTTCGGCCGATCTGGTTCACCTTTTTGCGGCGCATCTCGCGACATTCCATCTGGCATCAACATTCAACAGTTTCGATATCCCCTTTGTCACTTCATCCATTTTTTTCACAAGACATCCTCCCGCAGTGATTAAAGCAACTTTGCGTATGAACGCACTGTTGAAGAAATTCCGCTCGGGTATTTGGACGAATTATGAATATTCCCGGCAGGTGTGCGAATGGTCAAAAGCTGTCCTTCCAAATACAACGGACGAAGGCCGGTTGGTTATTGAAGGATTGGGAATTCAGAAAAAGAAAGTTACAGTCGTACCGAACGGTGTCGAACCCCGATTTGAGTTCGGCGATCCCTCTTTGTTCAAAAAAAAATATGGAATCGAAAATTTTATTCTCAACGTTGGACATATTGGTCCGATGCGGAAGAATATGCTCAACCTTATTCGTGCATTAAAACAGATTGATCATCCTTCGGTAATTATCGGCAAAATTACCGATTCGGAGTATTCCCGGAAATGTCTTGAAGAAGCACGTCAATCGAAGAATATTCTCATCATTCCCGGATTCGACAATACATCGGACATGCTCGCGTCGGCGTAT
>JALNZH010000061.1 GCA_023229405.1 Bacteroidota bacterium | reverse complement strand
TTCCTGAAATCACTTCAACTGGAGAAAAATATGAGGATCAAATTGAACTCTTGATATCGTCATACCGACGGATGTCTGCCGGTCAGCATCTTTCCCTAATTCAAGATGTCGAAACTCCTGCACGACTTTTTAAATTTTTATTGGCAGACAGGAGTTCAGTATGACGTAAAGCAAAAACGATTTACTGCCGAAATATGAGAAGAATGGAAACAAGACAAAATTGTTTTGTATATTTAGTGAGAAAGGAAATACAACTATGAAAGTGACACTTTATCGAATCAACAATTCGTATAAACTCGAAGCGAAGAACGACACCGGCAGAACAATTTTTTTTGATAACACCAAAGACAGCGGGGGCGACGATGAAGGATTCCGTCCGATGCAGTCACTGCTCGCCGCAGCAGGCGCCTGCAGTTCGATTGATGTGGTATCGATTCTAAAAAAACAGAAGATCGAATCGTACGATCTGCTGATTACGGTTGAGGGGGAACGGGAAACAGGCAAGGATGCAAATCTCTGGAAAACTGTCCATCTCCATTTTCAATTTACCGGAGACGTGCCAAAAGAAAAAGCCCAACGCGCAGTTGAGCTTTCGGTGACAAAATATTGTTCCGTCTCGAAAACGTTGGAAGCGGCAGGGGCGGTGGTGACGAGCAGTGTTGATGTGAAAAGTTAGCAACACAATGAGAATTTCTGTGTTAGAAAGCATTCGTCATTCCTACCACAAAACGGTTTCTTTGGAACGCGACTGAGAGTAGTTCCTACCTCCTCGCTGTCAATTGTTCAATCGGATACCGTAATGCAGTGTTACGAAGGTTCATCATTTCAAGGACTGCTCAGATTGGCAGTTCTTCTCTGAACTAATGTTTACTTATCCTTCGTCAGCTTGAATTTTACCGGCAGAGTGACATTTGCCCATATCGCTTTCCCATCCTTCATTGCCGGCTTGAATTTCCACTGCCAGATTGATTCCAACGCCTCTTTCTCTAATTGATTAACCGCTTGTGGATATTTTTCCATTACTTCCCGGTCCTTTATTTTCCCTTCTTCTGCAAAAACATTCTTTTCGATACATTTTACTGTGGAAATCTCGCCGGTTTCAGAGATCCCTACCTTAAAATAAAAAATTCCTTCGACACCATTCTTCTTTGCTTCCTTCGGGTAACTGGGCGATTTGGTTGATGTTGGTACCGGCATACTATTCTCTGATATCATTGACAATTGTGAACCGCTCTTCTTTAGCATAAAAAAGGCGGTTGCAGGTTTGGAATTTTCTACAAATAAATTATTCTGCGTCTGCATATCATATCCCTGGCTAGATGCACGAATCTGATAATATCCTTCGGCAACATTTACAATCTTGAATTGGCCATCCTTTGCTGTACTCACTTTTATCCCACTCCCGAGAACTTCAACTACAGCATTTTCAATGGGATTCCTGTCGTCGATATCGATTACTGTCCCCAGAATCGAACCGGCGGATTTTTCTTGTACAAGTAATACTGTTTCTGTTGCAGTAAGCTCTCGTATCGATCGCTCCGGCTGGGCAGTGATCAATCCAAAAACTACTACCATGGAAACAAACAATATTGATTTCATATCTGCTCCTTTTCAATTGTTTTTGATCTCATGAAAACTGCTTTGAACGACATACGCAGGAAGTTCAGACACATACACATACTCAGTTGTTGTCGAAGACGGAATTGTATTTATCGCCGCAATGTAACTTCCAAATAGTACCAGTACAAGAGTTGCCGCAATTGCCGCAATGGAGACAGTGAATCGTTTCGAAACGACGGCATTCAATAACACCAAAGATGAAACCCGAAAAAGTGTTGATGAAAACAGAGATTCCATCCTGGTATCCAACGACAATGGTATTGAAGGATTGTCGGCAGCATTCAATCCCGTTCTCATAGATTGAAACGAACGAAATTCATACCGCAGTTGCACGGAGGTACTGAGTTCGGTAAAGAGAGCTTTCATCTCGTTGTCACCGAGATCATTATCAAAACAACGTTGAAGTAATTCTTCAGATGAATTCATATTTCACTCGCTTTCCGTAATGGTTCCATTTGTGTGTATAAAGCCTTGCGTGCTTTGAAGAGGCGTGATTTCACCGCATTCACCGTTGAACCGGTAACAGCAGCAATTTCTTCATAGTTCATCGATTCGTACTCCCGCAACAGCAGCACCTCTTTATATTGTGGGAGAAGACATTCCAATAACGTTGCGATCTGCCGACGCTGTTCTCCTCTCTCCACTTGCGTCATTAGCGATCCATCGTCAAAGATCCCTTCATCATGTTCTTCAAGCAGGCGTATCTGTTTTTTTTTCTTCAAAAATGAAAAAGAATCATTGCGTACTACTGTATACATCCATGACCGAAGCGATGCCGGTTTGTTCACCGTCTGCCTGGCTTCAATCAATGTCACAAATGCATCGTGAACAATATCTTCAGCCGCTTCGGCATCGGACACCAAGCGGACACAAAAACGAAAAAGTCCGTTTTTCCAGCGGCGATAGAGCTCTGTCACTGCCTGTCGTTCCCCGCAATATACTAGGACAGCAAGCTGCTCATCAGTAAGTGATAAATAGTGCATCACTTATAGGATGAAAAATTGAAGGAAAAGTTGCTCAGATCGAAAGGCATAAATTATACGTTGAATAGTCTCTTTTAGGTAACCACCGCTAATTATGGCTGTTGTTTAAGGGAAAGGAGTAATTCCTTCACCCTTGCACGGCAGCTAGTTTTTGAATACGCAGCATTTGAAACCGATAGAAGACTATCCGATTTTTACAACAATAGTAACAAATTATCATAGCTGTTCAAAATAAAACCCTTTTTGATAGCGTTTTTTGCCATCTACGGGCAAGTGCGAACGGGATTCATCGCGCGCGTTACATTTCGCAAGGGTTCTTGTGCTTCTTTTCTTGTGCCGACCAAATCTTTATACCATGTCGGCATTCCTTCGGAACCCCGTCAAGAAAAGAAGGAATAAGTTTTCCTCTTGTATGATTTATTTTGGACAAGTATGACAAATTATGGCAACACAGAAAAGGCATCAGGTAGTTACCGCAGATCATTGTTTGGTTAAAATTTTCTAACAAAAACCGTGTCAAATTTCGCAATAATATTAGTAAATTGTCAATCATATCGAAAAGCCAATTATGAAAAAGCATTTGTTCTCGATGGTATTATTGTGTGCGACCATCATTATCACCGTATATTCGCAACATTCTCAAACCTTGCCACCATTCAGCAGTTATGTAATTTCCAATTTCACTGCGGATAACGGATTACCACAAAATACGGTCGACCTCGTTACTCAAACAACAGATGGATATATATGGATTGGCACGTATGCCGGTCTGGCCAGGTTTGACGGAATAAAATTCATCCACTTCAATAAATCCATCACCCCTGCCTTCAAGATTAATCATGTCACCTCCCTCATTGAAGACAAAAACGGCACTGTATGGATCGGCACAAACGGTGGAGGTGTCGTTCGATATTCACATCATGCATTTACCGGCATTAATGAGATTGACGGCGGCGGAAAAGAATTTGTAAAAACATTTTTATATGACGGCAACGATAATATTCTAATCGGAACGGAACGGGGCGGCATTCACAAACTTGTTGCCGATGATCTAGGAAATATTCTTAGTGTCACACCGTATACGACGGCCGACCTATCAGAATCATTTCTGTTACGCACTATTGTCCGAGATAAACTGAATCGCATCCTCCTCGCAACCGACATCGGATTAATCATAATCGATAACGGACGATCACAGACACTGACAACGGCAAACGGGCTTCCGACGAATTCCATCTCGGCGTTGGCAGTCGATCAAAACGGTGTAATCTGGGTTGGGACACCAAACGGGCTTGTCCGCATTCAAGATGAAACAGTACAAACGTACACTACGGCAAACGGAATGACCAGCAATGCCATCAGAACATTATTTGTGGATAAAAACAACATATTATGGATTGGTACGGATGGCGGCGGCATTAATCGCTTTCTCGGTACCAGCGGCAGTCGAACTTTCGATGTGCTAACAACAGATGACGGATTGGTCAATAATTTCATCCGAACAATCTTTCAAGACAGTGAAGACAATATCTGGATCGGAACACGAAACGGCTTAAGCCAGATTCACATCCGGAAATTTGAACTCTTCGGAAAAAAGGCGGGTCTTTCAGATTCATACGTCCGCACGGTATTCGAAGATTCTCGAAAGCGGATCTGGGTGGGAACAAATGGTAACGGATTAAATCTATTGGACAGTGGCAAAGTCAAAATCTGGAATTCAGAGAAGGAACTTCCCAATAAATTTATCCGTGCACTCTATGAGAATAACGATGGGACGTTATGGATCGGCACAGACGGCGGCGGTGTAATTCAATACAATGAGCGGAAGAAACCCGGTGCACAATTTAAACGAATCACAACCGAACATGGTTTGACGGAAAACTATATCCGCGCTATCCAACCGGGATTCGAAAACGATGTGTGGGTGGCCACGTATGGGGGCGGAATTTCACGTGTGATCGGTGATTCTATTATTCCATTTACCGTAAAGCAGGGACTCGCTAACGATAATGTACTCGCCATGGTTCGGTCTCAAAAAAAAGTACTATGGGTTGGCACAAACGGCGGTGGTATTAATAAAATCACTCCGGGAAAAATCGAAACGATCGATCTGAAAAATGGATTATCCAATAACTTCATTTTGTCCCTGTATATTGACCATGAGGGAGTGGTGTGGGCAGGCACGAACGGTGGCGGTATTAATAGAATCACCGACACCGGTGTACACTCGTTCACTACAAAACACGGTTTGCGTGAAGATGTCACTTTGATGATTATGGAAGACAACAATGGCTACCTGTGGATCGGAGGAAACCAGGGAATCACCAGGATTAAAAAAACCGATTTTCAGGAAATTGTTGACAACAAAATTCAAAAACTTCCAAAAATCGATTTCGGCCGCTCCGACGGGCTGCAAAACGCGGAGATCAGCGGTGTCTCCGGCCCCTGTATCATCAAATCACAGGATGGAAAAATCTGGTTTACCACAGTGGGTGGATTGGCGAAAGTTGATCCTGACCGGTTGATTGAAGAAACCGCAATGTTGCCGTTGCATATTGAAGAGATCAGAATTGCAGACAAGACGGTGTATCCAGATTCCGTGATCACGATTGATGCAGGAAATAACTCCGTTGAATTTCACTATACATCCGTCAGTTATATTGCCCCAGAAAGAATCCGGTTCCGGTATAAACTTGTCGGTTTTGATCATGACTGGGTCGATGCCGGTACACGTCGCACTGCCTATTACACTAATCTTCCGCCGGGTGAATATACGTTCAGTGTCGGCACTTCTACAGACGACGGTACGTGGAGCACTCATGAAGCAACGGTTTCTATCGTCATGGAACCATTCTTTTATCAAACCAACTATTTCGTGGTTTTAGTCGGAATTGGTTTGGTGCTGATTGGTGCAGGTTTATATGCTATCCGAACCGCCAATATCCACCGGCATTCAAGACACTTGAAGATGGTTGTCGATGAACGGACAAAAGACCTGGTTGAAGTGAAAGAAAAAATTGAGATCCATCTGCAGGAAGTGGAATCAGCCCGGGACGAGCTCTCCCGGATCAATTCCAGGCTGGACAAAGCGAACAAAGAAAAATCAGACTTGCTTGGTATTCTCTCACACGATTTTAAGAATAAAGTCGTGAACCTGAATCATTTTGCGAGGACGATTAATGAGGAACCGCTTGAAAACAGCGTTGTTCGTGATCATGCACAACTGATGGAACATACGACCACTTATATGTTGCGCCTTATTGAGGATACGCTAAGTTCGTCTGCGCTCGAAAAAGGTGAGCTCGTCTTTACGAAAGCTCGAGTGGATATCGTTCAACTTGCTGAACTGGCTGTACTGAAAAACAGAATTCAACTGCAGCATAAGTCGCAGACTATCGAGTTTGTCTCATCGGCGGAAAAATGTATCGTCAGCGGAAGCGAACGTTGGCTGGATGAAGCAATTGATAATCTGATCAATAATGCTGGAAAATTTTCACACCCGGGTACGATCATTCGTGTTTCGATTGATGTAGGTGAGCAGATGGTCAGCATCAAGATCAAAGACCAAGGTCCGGGATTAACGGAAGAGGATAAGCAGCAGTTGTTCCAGCAATTCAAGCGATTGTCCGCCCAGCCGACCGGCGGGGAAATTTCAACGGGACTCGGATTGGCGATCGTTCAAAAGATTGCTGTAATGCATAACGGAAAGGTATGGGCTGAAAGTACGCGCGGTGAAGGATCAACGTTTGTTATCGAATTGCCGGTATACCGACCGATCTGACATACGATTCGTACCTAAACCCTGCATGGTATTCCACCGTTCGAAGAGTGAACAGTGTGCCGACAAGTTGTGTATATGGCGGAAAAAAGGTATCTCCTTCGTCGTCGTTTTCAACGATCGTCAACAATAATTCATCCGCACGTTCAAGCAACTGACGAAAGATCTCTCCTCCACCGATGATAAAGGCTGACTCATCTGGTAATAACAGTTTCAACGCTGAGTCGATAGAAATTGCATATTCAGCTCCCGGCATGAGTCTGCCGCTTCGTGTGAGAACAATATTTCTCCGTTCCGGCAGCGGCTTCCCGATGGAAACAAATGTCTTCCTCCCCATCAGTACGGTATGGCCGACAGTTAGTTGTTTGAACCGATGGAGATCTTCAGGAATGCTCCATGGTATTTCACCGTTATTGCCGATGACCCGCTTCGCATTCATGGCCGCAATAATGGTTAGTTTCATGATGCGGGGTTATTTTCCCTTCCCTTCAATCACCACAACAAACTCGCCCTTCCTGTCTTCTTTTTCGAATTGCGCAGCAAGCGTTGGAGCTGTTCCGTGAAAAATCTTTTCATCCGGCATCGTCAGATCGAAGGCAACACAGATTTTTCTGGTTGTGCCGAATACTTCGGCAATGTCTTTCATCAACGGTACAAGCCTGTACGGCGTATCCATCAAGATGATGGCACGCAGTTCCCTGCGGAGTTGTTGCAATTCCACAATTCTGCGTGGACGTTTCGGTGATAACCATCCGTAATACACGAACTGATCGATTGAAAATCCGGAGACGGTAAGCGCCGGCATCAGCGAAGAGGCGCCAGGGATCGGAATAATTGTCACACCTTGTTCCACGGCTTTTCGCACAAGCAATTGGCCTGGATCGGAGAAAACCGGCGTTCCGCAATCTGAGACAACGGCCACATGTTTGCCATTTTTCAGGTGATCAAGAATAATAAACGTGGAAGCCGCTTCGTTATGCTCGTTTAGGCTTTCTACCGGTTTTTCAATGCCGAAATGCCGGAGCAGGCGGCTCCCTTCTTTGCGTTCTTCATACACCACAATATCTACATTCTTTAAAGTCTCAATCGCCCGAAATGTTATATCATCCAGATTTCCAATGGGTGTGGCAACAAGATAGAGTTTCCCGCTCATGCAAATACCTTAAAATTTTTATTGTTCTGTCGTCTGGTCATCATCTTCCTGTTTCAATTCTCTCTTTCGGTTCATTTCCCATTCCTTTACCGAAACAATGATGATTGCCGCCGCTGGTATGGCAATCAACAAGCCGATGAATCCGAGAAAATAACCAAAAATAAAGAGCGAAAAAATTAGCAACACCGGATGCAGTCCGATCTTATTGCCAATCACTCGCGGTGTAATGATATAGTTCTCCACAACATGAAGCACAGCGAGAAACGACACTGTAGAAATTACCGGCAACGACATCGAACCCATACTGAGCGATGCAACAAATGCCGATACACTCAGGATCGTAATAAATCCAAAATACGGAACGAAAAAAAGAAATCCCGACAAGATACCAAGCACGAGAGGATATTGTATACCAATAATCCATAGACCGAGCGATACTGTTATTGCATCGAAGATCGCGATGATCGTCGTCCCGCGGATATAGCGACCGAGAATTTCGTCTACTCGATGATAGAAGACAACCGATTGTTCACGGCGTTTTCGCGGGACCATCATCTTCAACCGGTGGCGCACCAACGGGAAATCTTTCAACAGGAAAAATGTCAGAAACGGAATAATGATGATGTTCACAATTCCGGATACCAGCACCTGCAACCCGCTCACGATACCAAATGTACCTTTTAAAATCCCTTTGAGAATATCTTCCACACGCGGAGCAATTGAATTTGTCAGCATCGAACGAAGCTGCTCCACCGAGATGCCGTATTTCTGGATCGCTTTAATAAACCGTCCGTCTAGCACCCATTCAACAAATTGTGTCGAGATCGTCCCGATCGCCAGAAGAATCCCTTCGAACTGTCCGATGATATGCGGCAATCCGAGCACAAGCACAACAATCACCAGTGCGATACTGATGCAAATAATAAACACGGCAGAAGACCATCGCGGAATTTTCCATGCTGTTTCCATTTTCGTTACGATGGGATGCAACAGGTACGCCAGGAAGAGCGAAAAAATGAACGGCGAAATAATTTCATCGATGGTGGCGATAAGCCAGAGGGCAAAGAGCAATGCCGAGATCAGCATAACATTCTTTGCTACAGCAATATCCCGCAACGGATACAACAAGAAGAGAATCATGACAAAGATTAAGAATGGTGAAACAAGTGCTTCCAACGAATACAACAATAGCATCAACAATATCAATCCGGTCGCGATCACAATGATGTCGAGAATTGACGGCGAGACAGAGGGAGTCCTGTTTTTGTACACTGGTTCCTTCCTCATTTGATTTTTTTTTGGCCTGGGCATATTGGTTTTGGAGTTATTGTGAAATTCCTGTATGACCGAATCCCCCGGCACCGCGAGTCGTCGATGTCAATCGGTCCGTTTCTTCCCATACAACTCGTTCATATCGTGCAATAACCATCTGCGCAATCCGGTCACCTCGGTTTACGACAAATTCGCTTGTGCCGTAATTCGTCAAAATCACTTTTACTTCGCCACGATAATCGGAATCTATTGTCCCAGGTGAGTTCATTATCCCGATACTGTGTTTTACCGCCAGTCCACTGCGTGGTCTGATCTGCGCTTCAAATCCAACAGGTATTTCAACGGAAAACCCAGTCGGAATCAATTCCGTCGTTCCGGCGGCCACTATCATTTCCTTCTCCACTGCTGCATAAATGTCCATTCCCGCCGATCCATCTGTAGCATATGCTGGTAGCGGCACATCCATTGTAGATTCCGTTCGTCTGTTAATCCGTATTCTCATTGTGGTCATCGTAATACTTCAAGTATTGGTTTAAGTTAATGAATGGTGTTCGTTAAACTGCCCAAATTTCGCCTATTTTTGTGGAGTTTCAAAGAAAATAAATTGGTTACCTTCGAATTATTGACTTACCCCCCCTTTTTTTGTTTATTTGAGATAGAGCAACGATCGTATTACTCATCAGTCATTTCCACACATGTCCACCTTAGATCACGACAATTTTGAAGACGATTTTGAGGGCGATTCATCTCCCCGGCGGGACCGGAATGAGGAGATCGAACGGTTCAAAGAATTGTTACGCCGCGACGGAAATGGTCTAAAGAGTATCGAAGCGCTGGAAGAGATTATCAGTTATTATTTCGAGAAGGAAAAATACGATGAAGCGCTCAATTTTGTGTCACAACTGGTTGAATTTGCCCCGTATTCCTCCGAAGCGTGGATGCGAAAAGGAATGATTCTTAACAACCTTTTTCGCTATACCGAAGCCCTGGAATGTTACGATTATGCCATCTCTCTAAATCCTAACGACAGCGATCTATTCATTAACCGCGGTATCACGTTGGATAACTCCAACCGGAACGATGAAGCGCTACTGGATTTTGAAAAAGCCCTTGTACTCCATCCCGGCGATACGGAAGCACTGTTGAATAAAGCCGTGATACTGGAGAAACTGGAGCGTTTCGACGAAGCGCTGGAGATTTTAACATTCCTTGTCAAAGATGAACCGATGAATCCCGATGTGTGGTTCGAACTTGCCTTCTGTTATGATCTGATGGATAGAGTGGAAGAATCACTGGATTGTTATAATAAGCATATTGACCTCGATCCGTATAATTTTAATGCATGGTACAATAAGGGAATTGTCCTTAATCGTCTTGGTGACCATACCAGGGCTATCGATAGTTATGATATGGCTATCACCATTAAAGAGAATTTCCCTTCTGCATACTATAACAAAGGGAATGTGTTTGCAATGCAGGGGAAATTGGCCGAAGCAATAGAATGTTATAAACAAACACTGCAATTCGAACCGAAAGATGTCCCTGCGCTTCATAATCTTGGCAATGCATACGAAGAGCTGGAAAATTACACAGAAGCGATTAAATGTTTTACATCGGCAATCAAGTTCGATGCAGCACATTACGAATCGTATTTCGGACGGGGCAGTTGTTACGATGCGATGGAACAATACCGGAAAGCACTGACCGATTACAATCGTGCGATCGAGATCTGCCGTGAATACCCTGAATTATGGTATGCGAAAGCAGATGCCGAATTTAACCTCGGAAAAATGAAGGAATGCATTCTTAGCTATAAGATGGTGGTGCAGCTCGAACCGAACAATTTTGAGGCATGGTTTGACTACGGCGATACGTTATTCGTTATGGGATATTTTAAAGAAGGATTAAAAGCGCTGAACCATTCGATTGAAATTAATCCGTCGTTTGCAGATTCACATTACAGCCGGGCGAAAGTTCTTTTTGTGCTGGAACAGAATCTTGACGCAGTGGAATCGCTGAAAACCGCATTGAAGCTTAATCCGGAATTGAAGGCGAAGTTTGATATCGAGTTTAAGGGTGTAAAATCGGTTAAAGAGTTTGCTGCACTGTTAGAGCAGTAACACATCAACACAGTGGTATGTTCAAGGGGACCTAATCATTGTGATTAGGTTTTTTTTATTTTTCCAAGAATCGGTATATTGTTTCATGAAACTTCAAAAATTCTCCGAACATCAGCGGCATATCGGCATCATCGGTCACAAGATTTCACACGCGCTCTCTCCTGCGATGCACACCGCCGCATTCAAAAAACTAAACCTCGATTACGACTACGGCGTTATGGATGTTACCCCGGAAATGCTGCCAAACCTCGTAGCATCACTGCGCTCACTGAATTTCCGAGGCGCTAATGTGACCATTCCTTATAAAGAAAAAGTGATTCCGTTGATCGATGAAGTATCCGAAGAAGCGAAGATGATCGGCGCTGTGAATACTATCGTCAATAACAACGGACGCCTGGTCGGTTATAACACCGACGCTCACGGTGTATACGTTTCGTTGGCCTATTATGCGGAAGAGATCAAGAACAATCATGTCGTCATTTTTGGAGCGGGAGGTGCCGCCCGTGCTACCGTCTACGCCGTAGCAAAGTTCTTTTCCCCAAAACGGATCATGATCGTCAATCGGACATTGGATAATGCCAGGCTGATTGTTGAGGAATTTACACCCAAATTCCGGCTCACAAAGTTTTTTTACACCAATGAACATGAGGTCATCACGCGTGAGATCGATGTTGCGTCGCTGCTAATCAACACCACATCCGTTGGAATGAAACCGCTCGCCGGTCTTCATCCTCTCCCTCTGAATGCTGTGATCCAGAAACACCAAATTGTGATGGATATTGTGTATAATCCCATTGAAACAACACTGCTAAAGATGGCACATGCAGCCGGTGCAAAAACAATCGGCGGAGTCGAGATGCTTCTTGGTCAGGGTGCCAAGGCATTCGAACTTTTTACGCACAACGAATTCCCCATCTCCACCAGCCGTGAAGCAGTATTGAAAGAACTGATGCAATCCCATACGAACGACAAATGAACGAAAAACAACGACATATCGGTGACCTGCTCCGCGCAGCAGACAGAGAAATTAAAAATTCCAATCTTGAACTTGCCATGGCGTATATCCATCGGATCTTCGAATTGGAATTGAAAAACGTATACGCCAAAGCTTATCGGGAACGGATCATCTCACTATTAGAGTCGCAGGGAATGAGCCGGCAACAGGCGGAACAGAAAGCATTGTCGATTGTTGCTGCAGACCTTCAGATCGCAAAACAGGAAGAACCGAAACAACAGCCTGTGCCGCCTTCACCACCCGTTCCTGTACGTTCAGTAGTACCATCCCCTCAAACAGTAATAGCAACGCCCGCAAAAACAGTGCTTACTCCGGTGCATCACCAGCCATCGCCGCCTGCTCCTCCACAGCGACCTGTTTCACCGGTAAGCACTTCGTCGGTTCGCAAGATCAAACGATCCGCCGCTTCGTCCGAAGCGTACAGAACACTACTGTTAGAAATCTGGAAGGACGGATCGGTCAGTCCGGAAGAGCAAACCCGTGTAGACGCGATGCGTGAAACATTTGCCATTTCTCCCGAAGAACATGCAACATTCGAGAGCGAAGTACGGCATAGCACCTATCTTCATGCTATTAAAGAGGAATGGAGTAAAGGAATCACAAATTTCGAACCGTTACGAAAACGATTTCTGATTTCCGATTCCGAGCAAATTGCGATTGAACCGAAAGTATTCCAACTGCTGCAATCTCTACAATCCAAAGGCTCTGTTCTGGTGCTTGATGACGAAGAACCTTTTCTTCGAATCATAAAAGGACTTTTAGACGAAGGGGGATATTATTGTTTCACCTCTCAGACCGGTGAAGAAGGATTACAGTTGTTGGAAACAATGACCCCAGATATCGTTATTTGCGATATCAATTTCTCGAAACCAAATATGAGCGGTTTTGCATTTTACGAGAAGTTCAGATCCATCGACAAATTCTTAACAACTCCATTTATCTTTCTGAGCGGATTAGATCAGGATGTCTTGGTCCGAACCGGGAAAAAACTCGGAGCAGACGATTACCTTTTCAAACCTGTTGATACCGAAATGTTGCTGGCAACTGTGGAAGGAAAATTACGCCGGTCACGCGAATTGAAACGGGCATTATAGTCAACAGATGAAACCTTCACACGAAAATATCGGTGAGTTGCTTCGCAGCGTGGATGCGGTGATCAAATCCGGCGATCTGCAAAAAGCGTCTATCCTGATCGATACCATTCTGGAACTGAATCCGAGAAATGTTTACGCCAGAGCGTATCGCGAACGGATAGAGGAACTCGAAAAACTGTCGGTGAAAAAATCTACATCGTCTCCCGCGGCAACACCTCCAATTGTTCCTTCTCTTGATGACGATAGGCACAAAGATTCAATGGCGCGGGTGATCCCTTCGAAATATGAACAAAAACTCTCCGCTGCAGTGCTTGAGGCATATAAGACATTATTGAATGAAATTTGGAGAGATGGTGACGTTACGCCGCTTGAAGTGGAACGGATGTATTCCATGCGGGAATTCTTCGACATCTCGCTGGAGGAACATGAATATCTCGAACAAAATGTTAGGCTCACCTGTTATCTGAATGCGGTAAAAGATGCCTGGAACAAAGGAACACGCGATTTTTCCAGAATAAAAACCATCTTCAACATCACCGATCAAGAAGAGGTGATTCTTCGGCCTAAAGTGGACCGGCTCATCAAATCGCTGAAAGCCAAAGGAGTGATCCTTTCACTGGATGATGATAAAAACTTCCTCTTGCTGGTCGAACGGTTATTGGAAAAGAACGGATACCATAGTTTGAACACCACGTCCGGAGAAGAAGCGCTAAACCTTCTTGAAAATTTCACACCGGACCTTGTGCTGTGCGATATTGCCTTCGGGTTGAAGAATATGAACGGATTCATGTTTTACGAACTGTTTCGTTCTATCGAACGCTTTGCCGCAATACCGTTTATTTTCATCTCTGCGCTTAATCAAATAGAACTGATCACAACCGGAAAAAAGATCGGCGTTGACGACTACATTACTAAACCAGTCGATAACGATGTTTTGTTGGCAGCTATAGAAGGACGGATCCGACGGGTCCGCGAAATGAAAAAAGCTGTCGATTTTTAATCCTCTTAACATCATCGCTGAATGAAAAAATTCCTCCAACGAATTCGTTCCATCTCATTCACCCTCGGACTCGTCGAACAGGCGCAGATCGTAGCATCAACAGCAGTGATTGTAATTATGGTAACAATCATTTCTGCAAACATCCTGCTGCAGAAAGAGCTTACCTTTCTTGATTTCGTCAGTATCATGACCGTCGGCATTATCGGATTTGCCAGCGTATATTTTTCACTAAAGTACGGCAGGCATCTGGAAGAACAGCGTCGCGAGTTGGAAGCGTTGAATGCCGTTTCTCAATTCATCAATAAATCCATCAATCTGAATTATATTTTCAGCAACGTTCTCCAGAATGTTGCTACCGTACTGAAAATCGATTTCGGCTGGCTGTACATTCTGCACGGTGACAGATTGGAGCTGAAAAACACATTCGGCACCGATATTGGTTTTTTTTCGGAAAAGATGCTTTCCAGTAAATCATTTTTGGGATGGACGGATGAGATCAGGACCAATAAATTTACCAATGTCACGGATGGGATCGTCTTCCACCCTAATGTCCAGCTGCTGGATATCGCATCCTGGGTTTCCGTTCCGCTTCGTGTAGCGGATAAATCCGAAGGCTTTCTGCTTCTTGCAAGCACCACGAAGGAATTTTTTCCCGAACGGAAAGTAAACCTCGTGGCGGCATTCAGCAATCAAATCAGTGTCGCTTTGAACAACGCTCACCTTGTTGATAAAATCATCGAATCCGAAAAGCGATATGCCGATTTGTTCGAACACCTTCCGGATATGTATCATCTTGTCAATCGGAACGGGATCATCATCAACTGCAATCAGACCGAATCACAGACTCTCGGCTATCCGAAGTCCGAAATTATCGGTAGACCGTTGACCTCGTTATATCCCGAAGAATTCCATCCGCAAATCTATGAATTGCTTCACCGATCGTTCAACGATCGT
>JALNZH010000060.1 GCA_023229405.1 Bacteroidota bacterium | reverse complement strand
TCCAAACACCATTATGGAATCGAAGAATCATACCTTCTGTGCCCACCGCATAAAAATCTTGAATCGACAGGCCCCATATTTTTAATATGACCCCGGTCTTTATTGGCAGCGAACAAGGTAAGTATGTATATGATTGTCCGTCAAAGTGAACTACTGACGCTCCATCGGTAAACACAATGCTGATGGGATTGAAAGCAAATACTGCTTTTATCAACCCATAGTAATAACCTCCGACTGTGCAATCAAAATTAAACAATTGAAACTTAATCCTTTCGGAATGCCATTTTTTCCCATCGTATCGGAAGACATTATATGGTTGGTTTTCTATGTTGCCCAAAGAATCTCTGGTAAATATTTCGCCAACAGCATACGCATTTGAATCATTAATAATGTCAATATCGGTAATGGAAGATCCTCCGCCATCCCCAAAAGTTTCTATAACAAAGTTAAATGTGTGGGAGGTTGAATCAACCAAATCGTTTTGAGGCGTTATTGGTTCTTCGCGGCAATTTAATTGCAGTAGTGATAACCCTAAAAATGCTGCGATTTTGAATTTCGAAATATTTATCATTTTTGTAATTACGTGTTGTAAATGTGGGTGTGCTATTAATATTTTCTACATTCCATATGTAAACAATTGGGCTGCGGGTGAGCTTGAGCGTTCCTATTTCTTCGACTTATTCGTTTTGCGTCCCGATGGTATCTCCTCCGGGATGTTTTGTCTTCGTTTCGCTTATTGATGTTGGCAATAATGACAATCGCTGTACCCAATCCATTTTTAAGACTTCTAGAAGCGCTCTATTTTTTGTTTACCTCGTATTGAATCGTTAATTAATTATTGCCGTTTGGATCAAATCGAAATAATGATACTCCATAAAAATGATAGAACCCGATATTTTTTGAATTCGTCACATTCAAATCTTTTTCGGTTTTGCCCTTATAGATATTGTGGGATGGTTCTGATGCAATTCTCGCCAAGGATTCAAACGTTTTGAAGACATAAATACTGAAAAATGCCAATTGCGCTTCGTTCTAGCGTGTAAAATTCTTGTTGCAGAGGATCGTGCCGTTAGTATTACTCTCTATGAAGATTCCGGCAACCTGGATATTATTCTCGCCGACAATGTCCACGCCATTGACTTAATGGAAGAAATATCCAGGTGTGTCAACACGGTAAAACTGTGGCGTGGCGTATCTTGAATTATTATTTTTGGCGTTATTGGCACTTCGATATAATCTACGTAGACTAAAAAAGAGTGGCAAAAGAGAGAGAAAAGAATTTTATTCGTTGAGCCTTGCATATATATTTATTGTTTGATCGGTTTTATGCGTGTTAAAATATGCGAATTTAATTTCTGTTTCTCTCGTTCCATTGGAGATATAGTCAATAGTTGTGTTAACAAAATTATGCTGCTAACCGTAGCTTAAACTGTTTCTTAGGATGTAACTGATCAATCGTTTGAGCAACAAGTTTATAACCGTGAAGTTTTTTCAATCGTGTTTGTAGTGTCGTTAACAATTTGAATACCAAATACAAAGCACTATCCCGACGAGGAATACGTCTGGCAGCGTTCGTTCTGAGTTTTACAGTAGAGAACATCGATTCAATTACATTCGTGGATTTAATACTTCTCCAATGACGCTTTGGGAACTGAAAATAGGTTAAGAGCATCTCTTAGTTATCTTCCAAGCATTCCACCGCTTTCGGATACAGCGTGTAATATCTCTGTCGAAAAATCTTTATCAGCGTTTTCGTATGATCAACCGAATGCGAGTGATACATCTGCCGAAGAAGTTCACGGACATCATCCTCATGGCGCGCGGAGACCTTATCGAGCACATTGCGCATCTTATGAATCCAGCACCGCTGACGTTTGGCTGTTGGAAATACATTCCTGAGAGCTTTCCACAACCCCAGAGCGCCGTCGGCGATCACCATACCGATCCATTCAACACCACGTTTTTTAATATTGCGCAGGAGGTCACTCCATGACTCTGCGCTTTCACGGTATCCCTCTTCCAGAGCTAGGATCTCTTTTTCTCCACTTCTGCGCACTCCAACGAGTTCTAACACCGCCATTGAATCATCTTTGGGACCGGCTTTCGGGTAGACTCCGTCAGCCCACACATACAGGTATTCTTTCTCTAAACGGCGCTTTTTCCACAACTGATATTCTGCTTCCCAATCTTTCTTCATCCGCAGAACGCTTGTCTGAGACAACGGCGCTGATTCACCAAGTATCCCTTGGAAGCATTGCTGAAAATCTCCCGATGATAACCCGTGCAGATACAAATCCGGAACAAGCGCTTGCATCTGGTCTGAGAGCCGTTGATACCGGCCTAAGATCTGCGACTCAAACGGTTCTCGCAACCGTGGTGTCCGAACCGACATGCTCCCGATTGATGCTGTTATCTTTCGTTCTTTGGAATAGCCGTTACGATACTGTCTCTTCGTATCATTTTCTTGTCGCTCGTATTTTTGACGTCCGAGATGTTCTTGGATCTCGGCTTCGAGCCCTTGTTCGATCATTTTCTGGGCTCCCAGCAGTATTAACTGATCTAACATTGAACGGATTGGTGTGCCGGCCCCTTTGGGGTTTGCCTCTTCGTTTGGTTTCTTGTACTTTTCCATCGGCGTGTCCTCCTCTTAGGTATTTGATAGGATAATCCTATCGGTTGTTGGTAACCTAAGATACGGATGCGCTTTTTTATTTTACACAACTTTTGAAGTTAACTCTCTTTTCATCATATTTGTGGCCTTTGATGGTGAAGAAATTGGTGATCTTGTTTTAATTGATTTTTTATGTTTATAGAGATTATTGATTCTCGCAATTTGTTTAAGAAGTGAAGTGATGCCGTGTCGTGCGCGATAGTTTTTTGCATTGGCGTATTTCCTAATGACTACTTGCGGAATCTTCATCTATATCCTCGACATACTATTGCCTTCGCACCACTATAACCTACCGCTATCATAAAATCATTCTTTATTGCTACTCTTGCAAAGTGTGTGTTCCCATCAGGAAAATATTTTTTCCAACTTGCCCCATTAAAGTGCATTAGTAGCATTTGGATGCCGGCGATAAATATGTCGTTCTCATTATTTCCCCTTACTCCTGTTGTAAAAGTCGTTGTGTTAACGGCTGATTCCCATGGCATCCCAATTTCATTTGTTAAAAATATTCCGTCTCCCGCAATGTAATATTTTTTATTAGGGACAAACCATATTCCACTGTTTTCCCAATTTAATCCACTGTCGATTATTTGGTTCGTGCTTTGATCAGAATTAATTCGAATTATCATTTTGCCATTATTGAGCGCGTGATCTGAAGCGGCTATTAGAATTTCGTATTCGGAGTTTAGCGGGTTGACTGCACCCCAAATATCGTTTAGCTGGAGAACCGTTCCGCTATTTAATTGCTGCCATGTTGATCCATTATAAAATACTAATGTACCTCGTTGGCCAATCCCGTATATATTGTTACTGTTACCCCATAACTTATAAATGGTAGCCATTGGGTCGGGCAACGATAATCTAGAGAAAACTAATTCCGCGTTTTTAGATTGACCATCCCACTTATATATACTGCCTGCGGCTAAGTATATTTCCTTTTCGTTGAGCACATAAATCCCCAATATTTCTGAAACTAAACTGTTATTGTTATAATATATTTTCATGGTGGTCCATGTTTTTCCATTCCATTTTGCAATCGCATTTGATGTTTGCTTAGTCGTATCAATAGAATCTCTAACAAACATTTCTCCCACAGCAAAAGCCAGGGAATCGTTAAGAATTGTAATATCCCTTAAAGAAGACCCCGATGATTCACCTAAAGTATCAAAATAGAATGTGAAGGCATGGCTTGTAGAATCATTTTCTTTCTCGGTGGCGTTGGTCTGACTATCTTCGCATCCAATTAACAGAATTAGTGCTATTGCTGGAATAATTTGTAGTCCAACTAATATTTTTTTCATGGCTTAAATTTTTTATTGTTTGGTGGTATATATTGTAGTTTTATAGCTTTGTTTTCAATAACGTAAATGCGTGGTTTTTCCTCACCCTATTAATTTTGCGTGTTTTTAACCTTGCATGCCTTTAATGTCAATGCTTTTCTTGTATAACTATATCCAAAAACTTTGTAAGGTGGAGCCGAATTTTCTTTTTAAAATACCAATCCCCGAACTCTTTCGAATTCGGGGATCGGAAGTTTCTGTTTCGGACGATCCGGCGGATCGTTCTGCAATTTACTGCTGCTCCACAAAATCATAGAACTGCACTTTAATATCGAACTCCTGTCCGGCTTTATAGTGCGGCTCGAATTTTCCCGGGAGCGGCTTCACCACTTTCACGGTTGCCCAACATCCCTGCGCTTTTTCAATCGTCGCTTCGTACAGCGGTACGTCGTTCAGCACACAGGTATACGTCTTTCCGATCTCGGGTCCATTTTTTTGTTCATGTGTGTGCATAGTTTTTTCCTTCAACCTTCAGAAGGTTGTCAATTCAAGCTGTTGCCGGTTTCTTCATGCGGCCGTACAATATGTACGCAAGCGCGATCACCAATAATCCGACGATCGAATACAAGAGCCAGTTGCTTGGTTTTACTTTAGCATACCAGAGCTGCATTTTTGTATCGATATCCGCTGCGTTTGCATCGGTGATCATATTGTTCTCTTTCATCACCGGAACCCAAACCGGTTTCAACTCTTCGGTCCAGATTGTGTTAAATGCTTCATACACTTCGTATGGATCAACATCGCTTTTTGCACCTGCGCCGGTCAGTTGGTCGTCGATGAATTTTGCCAGATTGTTATGAATATCGCCGGCGCTAGTAATCGGTGCAACGTTCAGTGTTGCATTCGAGAATAGATTGTTCAGCGCTTTCCAGAACGATGCGTCCACCTTGGCATGCCATTCCGCTATCATCGTATCGATGGTGGGAATTTCACGCGCTTTCTCTTTATTGGAGAGATACGCATTACCGATCAGGTTCTTTACGCCGTTCCAGCTGGATTCGAATTTCCGCTGTTCACCGTACAGTTTCGCCACATCCGATCCGGACAGAAGTGTGGAAGAGAGAAACTCAATATTATCCGAAGCGGCTCGTTTGATGTTGGTAAGCACATTGCTCCGCTCCAGTTTCGATTGCTGGCTCTTCTGCACATCGCCGGTAGGTTCGGTATTCTTGTCGTACTGCATAAACAGACTGTCCACCAAGGCAAAAACTGCTTTGTCCCGTTTTGCAATATTTTCGCGAAGGGTGCCGACGATTTTCTTTAATGAATCCCGTTCCGCTTTTGCTTCCTTCAATTGTGCCAGCAACGAAGTGTTTTCGCCGGAGAGTTTATTCACTTCCGCTGTTAACGATTCCACCTGCTGTTCCAATGCAGCAATGCGGGCGGCGCTTTCACCGATCGCCTTAATTTTTTGTTCGGAATACACGAATTGCGCTTTCAGTTTTGCAATGCTTTCGTCGAAATTATCCGGGAACAGCGCTTTGTTCAAAAACTCGCGATGGGACGAATACGACGATTCCAGTGCATTCACTTTCTCGCCGACGACGGCAATGGCTTCTGGTGTTTCTGCGTCGTTAATCGATTTAAGTACTACTTTGTATTCTTTTTCAAAATCACGTTTTAGTTCGGAATTGGATCGTTCCTGTGCCGAAGTAACGGTAAACAGGAATGCTACGGCAAGTGTTAGAATGAATTGTTTCATCTACTCCTCCTTGGGATGGATGATAAAAGATGTAGAGTACCGTAAAGGTGTTTTACATCTACTTGATTAAATAATTTTATTATGTAGAACGCTTCCGCGTTCCGAGATAGATTCCCGCTAAAATTGCCACTATCAACGCACCAATCAACAAATAGGATAACGTTTTGTCTTCAATCGGCTTCATTCCTTCAGACCATGCTTTGGTTTTTGCATCGATCTCCGTCAATTGTTCTTCTGTGAACATTCCGTGACGCATCATCACCGGTATCCACGACGGTTTGATCTTGCTTCCCCATGTCTTATAGGCGAATGCTTCAAAGATCGTTGTTTGTTCGGCCGACGTGCGTTGCGCCGCGTTTTTCGATTCTTCATCGATAAACTTCAGAATATTTGCATACATCTCTTCGCCGTTATTGAACGGTGTGATAGGAAGTTTTTCAACTGCAAAAACTTCATTCACTCCTTTCCAGAACACTCCATCCGTCAGCGTACGCCAGTTGGTAATCAGTCCAGAAATATCGGAAACCTCTTTCCCTTGCTGCGACGACGGAATGTATGCTTTGGAAAGTTTCTGTCCGACTCCATTCCAGGATGATTCGAACCGGCGCTGCTCGTTTAGCAATTGCGGAATCTGCTGAGGAGAGAATGATGCTGACGACAAGAACAGGATATTGTCGTTCACGGAACGTTTGATGCTTGCAACGACGTTCTTCTTTTCCAACACAGAAAGTTTTTTCATGTCGGTGCCGGAAATCTGATCGGTATCGTACTTCACGAAAAGACTGTCCACCAGCGCAAAAACCGCTTCGTCGCGTTTCTGGATCTCATCCTGCAGCATAGCAATCGTCTTTTTTAAGGAAGCGAGTTCAGCCTGTGCCTTCGTCAATTGTGATCGAAGCGAAGCGTTTTCTTCTTTCAACGACTGCACCTGATCGTTCAGCGAGGCGATCTCTTTTTCCAACTGCGATGCCCGGATTTTCTTTTCCGCCAGCTCTTTGGATTTATGCAGTCGGTCAATCAATCCGTCGTAACCGTCCGGAAAAACCGCCTTGTTTAGAAATTCCTGATGCGGTTTAAATTCGGTTTCGAATGCAGCCACATCGGCAAGAAGTTTTGTCAGCGCCGCTTCATTGTCGGCGCTGTTCAGATTTTTGGTGAGAAGAACGAACCGGGTCTCAAAGTCCCGCTTAATATCGGACTGAGAACGATCCTGAGCATTCATCCCGCCGATGAACAAAACAACGCTTGCGAGGAGAATGATGCTCTGATTCATTTTTTTCCTCCGAGCGGCTGGGCGCCCCCTTTGCTCAGTTGATATTTGTCTTTGCCGTTCCACAGTTCGATGTATGTATCTTTTTGGTCAAACTTTGGATCATCCATCGCTTTTTCTGCAGAGATTGCCAGGGTGTTGCTAACCGCAAGCGCTCCGTCACTTTGCGCAAGAACGTACACATTTTTAAACTTTTTTCCCGTTAGATAATAGAAGCCGGCTTTATCGCGGATCAACCGTACTTCCTGCGTATTCTTGGCGGCCATCGAATCCGCCGCAAACTCCTTTGTCAGGAGAGCTGTCACGTTGAATGCTACGCTGTATCGTTTTGCATCGACCATTCCTTTTGCGCCGATGTCAACGATTTCTTCCGCGGCCCAGGAAAAATCCGCCGGCTGTAACTGCAGCGATGAGCAGCCAACAATCGCGAGCGATGCCGCGATTACAATAAATACAAGTGTCTTTTTCATGATGCCTCTCCTTGAATGATGATTGATTTATTTCTTCCCCTTTTTCTTGGATTGCGGTTTCGATTTCTGTTTCGGCTTGGTTTTCACCGGAGCCGGTTTCTTCGCCGCTTTTTTCGATGGGGCAGGCTTTTCAGTTTTTTTCTTCGCCGCCGGCTTTTCTTTTACCACTTTTTTATTCCTCCCCTTCTTCAGGGCTTTTTTTTTATCGCTAAACAAATCGTTTTGTTCGGCGTGTTCGATATCTTCTTCGGCGACAAGGGGAGCGGAAGCAGAGGCGCGGGCTTTATCCGCCGCCTCCAACTGTTTCTCTTCCTCGTCCTCTGATGTAACAATAGCAATCGCTGTCACAGCGTCTTTTTCGCCCAGACGGATCAACCGAACGCCGGATGTGTTGCGGCCGGAAACGCGGATATCTTCTGCGCGCTGCCGGATGATCATACCGCTGGAGGAGACCACAACGATATCATCTGTATTCTGCACTTCTTTAATTGCTATCATCTTACCCGTTTTATCATTTGCTTTCAGCGTTGCAATTCCTTTTCCTCCGCGATGACTGACGCGGTAATCGCCCAGTTCGGACCGTTTGCCGAATCCGTGCTCGGTGGCAACGAGAATTGTCGTCTTCGTCCGCTTTAACGAAACGGCGCCGATAACCTTGTCGCCGTTTTCCAGCTTAATTGCACGAACGCCGGAAGCGCTGCGTCCCATGGCGCGCACTTCGCTTTCCGGGAATCGGATCGCAATACCTTCGTGTGTGCCGATCACCAGCTCATGTGTGCCGTCGGTCAGTTTTACATCGCGCAGCAGGTCATGCTTATCGAGCGAAATGGCGCCGATGCCGTTCTTACGCGGATTGCCGAATTCCATCAGCGACGTCTTTTTCATTTGTCCCTCTACGGTGACCATAAAGACGTACTGATTCTCGGTAAACTCTTTTACGCTTAAGAATGCTGTGATGTTCTCTTCGGCCTCTTTCGCAATCAGATTGGTGATTGCTTTTCCTTTCGAAGCACGTCCGCCTTCGGGAACTTCGAACACTTTCAGCCAATAACATTTTCCTCTGTCGGTAAAGAAGAGAATATAGTTGTGCGTGCTGGCGATAAACATATGTTCGACAAAATCGTCCTCACGCGATGCTGCACCTGTCACGCCTTTTCCTCCGCGGGATTGGCGGCGGTATCCGCTTACCGGGAACCGCTTAATGTATCCGCCGTGCGAGATGGTGATTACCACTTCTTCTTCGGCAATCATATCTTCAATTTTGAATTCCGTCTGTTTCATCACGATTTCGGTGCGGCGTGGATCGCCGAACTTTTCTTTGATTGCCAGCAGTTCTTCTTTGATGATCTGCATCTGTAATTGCTTGCTGCCAAGAATCGCTTTCAGGCGGTTGATCAATTTAATCAAATCACGGTACTCGTCTTCGATCTTCTTGCGTTCCAGTCCCGTCAACCGCTGCAGACGCATATCAAGGATCGCCTGTGCCTGGATCTCGGAGAGCTTGAATTTCTTCATCAAACCCTGCTTCGCCGTCTCGGTATCTTTTGATGCTTTAATCAGTTTGATGATCGCGTCGATGTTGTCGAGCGCGATGATGTATCCTTCTAAGATGTGTGCCCGTTTTTCCGCTGCGTCGAGGTCGAACTTTGTGCGGCGCACCACCACTTCGTTCCGGTGTTCAATAAAGTGGTGGAGCATATCCTTCAATTGCAGCACCTGCGGTCGGCCGTCTACCAGCGCAAGCATAATAATGCCAAAGGTGGTTTGCATCTGCGTGTGTTTATACAGATTGTTCAGCACTACGCTCGCATTCGCATCGCGCTTCAGATCGACCACGATGCGCATACCGTCGCGGTCGGATTCATCGTTGACGCTGGAAATATCTTCTATCTTTTTATCGCGGACCAGTTCAGCGATCTTTTCTATTAGCGACGCTTTGTTTACCTGATACGGAATTTCTGAGATGATGATGCTCTGACGGTCGTTTTTAGCGGTTTCAATGGCGGCTTTTGCGCGCAGTGTAATTTTTCCGCGCCCGGATTTGTATGCCTCGCGAACACCATCGTATCCGTAAATAATTCCCCCCGTCGGGAAATCCGGCGCTTTGATGAATTTCATCAGCTTTTCGTTATCGATGCTCCTGTCCGCAATCATCGCGACGATACCGTCGATCACTTCGGTGAGATTGTGTGGAGGAATGTTCGTCGTCATACCGACCGCAATGCCGCTAGCGCCGTTCACCAGCAAGTTGGGAATGCTTGCCGGAAGCACGGTCGGCTCCTGCAGTGTATCGTCGAAGTTCGGCGTGAAATTGATCGTATCTTTTTCGATATCACGCAACATCTCTTCCGCCACGCGGGTCATGCGGACTTCCGTATAACGCATCGCTGCCGCAGAGTCGCCGTCCACGGAACCAAAGTTCCCCTGTCCATCAACCAGCATATACCGGAGCGAGAAATCCTGAGCCATGCGGACGATCGCATCGTACACCGATGAGTCGCCGTGCGGATGGTACTTTCCAAGCACTTCTCCCACTACGCGCGCACTCTTTTTATACGCCTTGTTTGGCGTATTGCCGAGTTCGTTCATTCCAAACAGGACCCGACGGTGTACCGGCTTCATTCCGTCGCGGACATCCGGCAATGCACGCGCTACGATCACTGACATCGAATAATCGATGTACGATCCTTTCATTTCTTCTTCAATATCAACAGGTACAATCTTTTCGTTTGATGTGGCCATAAGCTCTTTAATAGTTTAGCGTTCTGAATTCAACATTTTAGATATCGAGATTTCTAACATACTTTGCATTCTTCTCGATGAATTGACGGCGCGGTTCCACCTCGTCTCCCATAAGCATAGAGAAGGTTCTGTCCGCATCTGCAGCATTCTCGATTCCGACCTGCAGGATGGTGCGAGTTTCCGGATTCATGGTTGTGGACCATAACTGTTCGGGATTCATTTCTCCAAGACCTTTGAAGCGGGAAATAACAATGCCACCCTTGATCATTGCGCCTTCTTCGGGTACTGTCTCCTCCTCTTCAGCTTTTTTATCCGCCTTTTCCCCTTTTAAACGCTTCAGAACTTCATCGCGCTCTTCATCGTCGAACGCATACATCTCCTTCTTTCCCTTCTTCAATTTATAGAGGGGTGGCTGAGCGATATACACGTGGCCAAGTTCCACCAGCGGTTTCATATATCGGAAAAAGAGCGTTAACAGCAGTGTGCGGATATGAGATCCGTCGACGTCCGCGTCGCACATGATGATGATTTTATTGTATCGTAATTTCTCTGGATTGAAATCTTCACCAACACCTGCGCCAATTGCGGTGAAGATATTTCTAATTTCTTCGTTCTCCAGCATCTTGTGCAGACGTGCCTTCTCTACGTTCAGGATCTTACCTTTCATCGGAAGAATCGCCTGAAACCGCCGGTCGCGCCCCTGCTTTGCACTACCGCCTGCAGAGTCCCCTTCCACCAAGTACATTTCGCAATGTTCCGGATCGTTGATGGAACAGTCCGCCAGTTTACCCGGAAGACCTGCTCCGTCCATTGCGTTCTTGCGGCGAGCAATATCGCGCGCCTTGCGAGAAGCTTCGCGCGCTTCTGCCGCGCGAAGACTCTTATCGATAATACGTTTTGCGTCGGGAGAATTACTGTCCAACCAGTCGGACATCGCCGGACCGATTACCGATTCGACGATTGATTTTATTTCGTTGTTGCCAAGTTTCGTTTTTGTTTGTCCTTCAAACTGCGGTTCCGGCACCTTCACACTAACAACCGCGGTAAGACCTTCTTTAAAATCTTCACCGGTCAGCTGGATTTTTTCATCTTTTACCAGATTGTTCTTTGATGCAAAGTTATTCAGCGACCGGGTCATTGCCGTACGGAATCCGACCAGGTGCGTTCCTCCTTCGTGCGTATTGATGTTGTTCACGTACGAGAACACATTCTCAGAATACTGATCGTTGTACTGGAACGCCGCTTCCACTTCCACTGTGCGACCGTTCTCGTCTTTTCCTTCACCTTTGGCGTAGAATATTTTTTTCATGATGGAAGGACGTGTAGAATCCGTATACTTCACAAACTCCATCAATCCGCCTTTAAAATGGAATTTTTCGGTTTGTTCCAGTTTGTTGCGGAGATCGGTGATTTCCAGAGTCACATCGGGATTCAAAAAGGCAAGTTCGCGCAGTCGTTCTGCTAACGTATCAAATTTATATGTGCGGTTTTTAAAGATCGATCCGTCCGGCATAAAAGAAACCATTGTTCCCGTCTGATCGTTCTTGCCCATCGTCCCGATGACTTTTACCGGCGCAACAGGATCGCCCTGTTTATATTTTTGATACCAAACTTTTCCGTCGAGCCGCACTGTTACTTCCAGCATTTCGCTCAGCGCATTCACCACAGAAAGACCGACGCCGTGAAGACCGCCGGATACTTTGTAGGTGTTCTTGTCGAACTTGCCGCCGGCATGCAGAACAGTAAGCACAACTTCCAGCGCAGATCGTTTTTCTTCTTTGTGGATGCCGGTAGGAATACCGCGGCCGTCGTCGGTCACCGAAACGCTTCCATCCTTATTAATCTTCACATCAATATTTTTGCAATATCCTGCAAGCGCTTCATCGATCGAATTGTCCACAATTTCATAGACCAGATGATGAAGTCCGCGTGTGCTTACATCACCGATATACATCGCGGGTCGGCGGCGGACCGCTTCCAGTCCTTTTAAAACGGTAATATCTTCGGCGGTATAATCTCCGTTCTGTTTCTTTGGTTTGTTTTCAGCCACTGTGTTTCCTTTGTGATGATGTTTTACATTCATTTGTCATTCTGAGTCCCGACGTTTTTTCAGGACGAAGAATCCAGTCATTGATCTGGATTCTTCGTTCCACTCATAACGACGTGTTAGAAATTTTTTTATCGAAACTTGATATCGGTGATACTTTGTGAATTTGTTTGTTCGTGAATTTTTTCCAGTATCTCTCTTTTACGGAATGTCAATTCGTTTCTCCACGGCGCGTTATTCACACTCACAATTAACACGCCGTTGTGTAGCCGTTCCGGCTGTGCGACTTTTGCCACTTGTTGTCCCACAACTTCATTCCACACATCGAAGATCTTATATTGCTCTACCTGCTTCTCGATACCGAGGGACTGCACGAGCATCTTCAGTGCGTCACCGAGCGTTTGCATGTTCTCTTTTCGGACCATTGTTTCACTGATTGTTGACACTACACTGCTTACGCCGCCTGCTCTTCGTTCACTACTGTGCCATTATGAATAAAAAATTTTCGGCGCTCCTGATTCCACTCTGCCCCACCGAATACTTTTTCGCTCGTTGTTGTAATAAAAATTTGTCCGAGTGATTCGGCAACCGACAGTAGTTTTTTACTGCGATGTTCATCCAGTTCGCTGAACACATCGTCCAACAGAAATACAGGTGTTTCGTTGCAGCGCTCTTTCAAATAAAAAAATTCTGCCACCTTCAGTGCCACCAAAAATGTTTTGTGCTGTCCCTGCGATGCAAAGTGTTTCAGGGACGTTCCGTTCAGCGAAAAAATCATCTCGTCCCGGTGTGGACCGACGAGCGTTGTTTGAAATCGCGCCTCATCGTTTTTTTTCTTTGCTAACTTCCTTTCCATCGCTTCGGCAATCTGTTCGAGTGTTGAATCATCGTTCACGCTAATCGACGGAGCATATTCTATCTTCGGTGTTTCCCGTTCATCGACAATATCCAAGTATGTCCGGGCGATATACGGTGCAAACTCGTTTAAAAATTTATTCCTCTTAAAAATAATCCGCGATCCGTATTTTATCAACATCTCGTTCCACGGTGCAATTTCAGAACTTGTCTCTCTTCCTTTTGCCTCGGTTAGAATTGCGTTTCGTTGACGGACAATTCTCCGATATTCCATAGAATCTTCTACATAGGCTTTACTGCTTTGCGAAATCACCAGATCGATAAATTTCCGCCTGTCTACAGGAGAGCCGAACGTAATAGAATTATTTTCCGGTGAAAGAATCACTACGGGGAACATGCCGATTACTGTGGAAAACCTTTCCACCTCTGCACCGTTAATAGTGAATTTCTTATTCTTTTTATTGTCGTCATACGCCACGCGAACAACAAATTCTTTTCCTTCATCTGACACTAGTACGCTTTTAATCTCAAAGAACGATTGCTGCTGCTGCATTACTGTTGCATCCGCGCTCGCATAAAAACTTTTCGTTAAACAGAGAAAGGAAAGTGCTTCAAGGGCGTTGGTCTTTCCCTGACCATTCTCCCCAAGAAGCACATTAACCCGTGCACCAAACTCAAATGCTGTTTCGTAATGATTGCGAAAGCTGCGCAGGTGGGCGTTGGAAATTTTCATCGCGGCGTGTTAAACTTAATTATTTAACCGCACCGGCATAATCAGCATTAACACTTCTTCACCGTCCTTTTTTGTGACGGGAGAAACGATTGCTGCGCGGTTGGGGGAGCTCAGAAAGAACTCCACTTCTTCCGAATCAATATGCGACAGTACATCAATGACGTAGGCGGAATTAAATCCGATTTCCATCTCTTCGTCGTTATAATCGCACGAAATTTTTTCTTTTGCTTCGCTTCCAAAATCCTGATCTTCCGCTGTTACACGCAATTCGTCTTTGCCAACTGAGAGGCGGATTTGATGTGTAGTGGAATTCGAATATAACGAAACGCGCCGAACAGACTGAAGCATTTCATTCTTACTGACGATCAATTTTCGTTCATTGTCGAGCGGAATTACTGTTTCATAGTTTGGATATTTTTCCTCAATTAAACGGGAAATCAGCGATGTTCCGTCGAATTTAAACATCACGTGGGTTCCGCTGATAGCAACCTTCGTTTCGGTGCCGGCAGCAACTTTATCTAATTGGGATAATGCTTTTGCGGGGATAATAATGTCTTTCGTCAGTTTAGTATTACCGAGATTTTTATTATTAACGCGCACAAGACGGTGACCATCGGTTGCTACTGCGCGGACTTCACTTTTTGAAAATTGGAACAACACGCCCATCATTGCGGGACGCAGTTCATCAGCGCTGACGGCAAACATTGTTGTACCGATAAGACGCTGCAACACATGCACGTCGAACGCTACTTCCGTTTCGCCTTTAAATTCCGGAATTGCTGGAAACTCTTCGCTTGATTCACCGGTTAACGTATATTCACCGTTGTCCGTTTTCATTTTAATTTTATTGGATTCTGTATCGATCGTGAAGGTAATATTTGTATCGGATAATGCCCGCACCGTATCAAAAATTCTTTTTGCCGGAATAGCAATTGTTCCGTTTTGTGTTCCCTGAACATCCAACGAAACAGAAACGGAAATTTCCAGATCGGTTGCTGTGATCTTTAGTGTATTTGCATGAACGTCAAAATGAAGGTTTTCAAGAATCGGCAAGGTGGATCTGGTAGGAACTACGCTGACGGTTTTTGCCAAAGCTTTTTGCAGATCAGCGCTCCGTACGGAAAATTTCATTATCAATCTCCTTAAATATATTGAGCTGAAAATATAAATTTTTAGTGAGGTAATATACTAAAAATGTGTCTGAAACCCAAAGGAAGAATACCTGTAAGTGTTTATTCTTTCAGTGAGTTAGGGACTTATTAAAAGATATATTCAACTTTAAAAGAATAATAACAATAATAGGGTGGATATGTTGATAACATCGATTTTTTGATATAATCATTACCC
>JALNZH010000059.1 GCA_023229405.1 Bacteroidota bacterium | reverse complement strand
TTATGTTGTTTGCTGCGCAAAGTATTTCGTACTATCGGGTACCATTGTTGCGCCACAGTATCTGCTGCTGCTTCACACAATTCACCACATCATTACATTATGGAGGTTTCATGAAACACGTATCAAATCTGTTTACCTTGTTTGTCCTATTCATTGCGCCGACGTTGTTTGTTGCAGCAACTCCTGCTCCGACAGCGGAAGAAGAATATGTCTCGTTATACGGTGTTGTTCGGTACAATGCTTTTCCGGAGGTCTTTAAGTTATGGAACGGTCCTGCATACGGCGGAACGGTGTCCCTGGTTCAAAATGGCGTTACGTTGATGTCTTGCCCTATCGGAGCTGGAGGAACATATAATTTTACTACCGATTTACCTGATAATCAGAATTATGAATTAACGGTAGTTACCAGTATCCTCGACAATGGTAGCGGACCCTGGTCTGGTTCCACTGCGTTTACCCATGCACAGGGAACCGTTGATGTTGTGGATATTAATGCATTAATCATTGTTGAATAATTTTTCGGCGACGGCAGTTGCAGAAGTGCTCGTCATGATGGTTTTCTTATGGCAGTACTTTTTCAAAGAGTTTTTATTTATCTAACGTGACACTCATGACAATTTATTAAGCTGTTGTGTCAACAATGAATAGAACAGGATGCCTTGCAGCATCCTGTTCTGTTTTAAATTCCTTTTTTTTATAGCATAGCGTCATTGTATTGCGCTTGAGACAGACAATTAAGAACTTTGCGAAGCAATTAATTCTTTTATATCCATTTTCATTCTTTGTCTCGTTTCAACGAGGAAATGAATGCCGATACGGAACGCACATGATCACGGAGTCATTCTAACAACGTTGTCGGAAACAGTGACCAACGAAAAACTTTTAGAATATTATTTGGAAATGGATTATGCTAGAATCAACCTTCCGTGGCGTGAGGTGATCGACGAACGAGAGATTACAACAATGGACATTACTCCAGACGGACAACGGAGGTTTCCAGAGTTTGTGAATTCCAAAGCGGAACTAATACGTGAGGGGAAGGTGGCAATGGTCGCTACTGCCAATGTAGTCTATGGGATGTTTCGAATGTGGGAAACTCAGAATAGCGAAATTGATTATAAAGTGTGCCTATTTCGGGATATTGATGCTTCCCATCAATGGCTTGGTACTCAGCAAAGAGCGCTATACATGACCCTCGCCAGTGATACTGCCGAAATAACTTACAATCCTTCCGTGGGCGCTTTCTTCTGCGAAAAAATAATAATTGAAATAATCAGAATTCCCGCTGAAATAATAATCGGCAAATATCCCTGCATAATGGAAAGTTCATACATCGGCGCGTCGGGCTTTGGAGGGCGTTCATTCACCGGCGGCATGACGCCGAACGGAAGGGGCGTCGCAGCATCAACTTTAAAGATAAAGGTATAATCCATCACAAGTTTCCCGATGCGGATGGGAAGTGTTAATGTGATTTCGCTTCCCGCGGTCGTTTCAATGATCTCTCTGATTGTAATCGAGCCGCTGTCGTTCGTCGGAAAAAGTTCCTGTTCAATCCACTTCCCTTTTTCATAATTCACATGCTGCCAGGGAATCACCGTCTCGCGAAGAAATCCCTGCGGCGGAACTCCGAGCGGCTGCGGCGTGGCGTGTCCCATGGTGTAGAAGGTGGTATTGTTGCGGACCGGATACATTCTTTTGTTCACGCCAAGCGATACTCGTTCCCAGGCAATCGAGATCTGCTGCTCCGACATATTATACAGTTGGAACGTAATCGCCGATGCATCGAAGACGAAACTGATTTCAATATTGTCGTCGCGGAACTTCAGATCGTCGTTTTGCGCCGGTTGCTCCATTGTATATGTATAGACATACTTCGTGCCGGAAGGAACAGATGAATTCATCAACCCGGAACAGCCGGAAACGATAAGCAGCGCAAAGAGGGGCGAACAATGTGTCAGTAGCCTGATCATAATGTTCAACAGATAGCGAAGTATGCGGAAGGAGTAATTCGGCAGGACGGTAAAAACCATCCTTTCCCCCATTGAAATTTGCCAATTTGTACACCGTAACGCAAGTCATCTTTTTTCATGGAAACGTTATCGTTTTGTGAGAATTTCTTCCGATGAATTGACGTTATTGTATACGGAGGTGAAAAATGAGATATCTTAGTTTATTATTGATCGTTGGATGCGGCATTGTTTTCGCTCAAAATCCATCGACATCGAAAGGAACAATACGAATGGAACAGAAACTGGAAGTGGCAACTCTCGGAGCCGGTTGTTTTTGGTGTGTTGAAGCGATCTATCAGCGTCTGGATGGAGTGGAGAAGGTGGAATCGGGATATTCCGGTGGTACGGTGAAAAATCCTTCCTACGAACAGGTTTGCACCGGCAGAACCGGACACGCAGAGGTGATTCAAATAACGTTTAATTCTGCAAAACTTTCCTACAAGGAATTGCTGGAAGTTTTCTTCAAAACGCACGATCCGACCACGCTGAACAAACAAGGGGCAGATGCGGGAACACAATACCGTTCAGCAATATTTTACCACAGCCCGGAGCAAAAAGCGATTGCGGAACAGGTGAAGCGGGAAACCGATGCAGCGAAAATCTGGGATGATCCGATTGTCACAGAAATTTCAATGTACGGTACCTTCTATAAGGCGGAAGCATATCATCAGGACTACTACAACCAAAATTCTTTTCAGCCATATTGTATGATGGTAATCAATCCAAAATTGAGTAAATTTAAAAAGGAGTTCGGCAGCAAGCTGAAGAAACAATAACACCTTACCTCAACCTGTATGAATCATCGACAAACGAAGAGAGAGACAACAAGCGAGAAGCGTTGTCCTTCTCTTCGTTTTTTATTTGCCGGAATTTATTTTTTATCGTTTGGATTTATTTTTCAAGGATGTTTTATTCTTCGTCCGTTCACCGGCGCCGATTTTGATCTTGCGCAGCTACAGAGAGCGCGTGAAGCGAGGGTGATGCAGATTCGGCTAAGCGGAGCACACTCGCTCGCCGACCGGATGGCGAACGGCGACTCTGTCGGCAATGCAGACATGTCGTTCTACTTCTCCGAAGTGCTGCTGAACAAAGCCGCGTCACAGCTTGATTCCACGACAGGCTGGCTTGATTCGCTCACCTCGTTTAATATCCGCTCTATTCGTATAAAACTGTATAACGGATCGGCTATTGCTACCATCTCCATGGCAGCGTATCACCACGGGTACGACGTGAATGTCAATCTGTTGATGGATTGTATTCTAACATTTGGCATCGACAGCGGAAAGTTCTATGCCACTCTGGAGCCGTTTAACGTTGTTCCTAATGTGAAAGCGTCCGGCATGATTGCATCAATGGAAGGAATCATCGGAGATATTCTTACCATGAAACTTTCCACGCTCAGCGACAATCTTCCCCCCATCCAGTTTCCGGTCGATTTTAATAACCAATTTCCGGTGCAGGCGAGTGCGGTACAGGTGCGAACCGGTTTAAATATGGATATCTCTACTCCGGCACAAATGCTGAATTACTCTCTTGCATTAAAAGAAGTGCTTATCTTTAAGGAAAAATTGTTCGTCGCCATGAATCTGAAGAATGTGGGGGTAAAAAAATGAAACCCTTTTCGTTCTTTATACTGTTGTTGTTCGCAAGCTGCGGTTCATCCCTGAATATTCCACCAATCGAAGAATCACGGCAGATCATTGACGATAGCAAACCGAAGCTGGATTCGTTGGATATGGTGATTAATGTGCGCACTCGTTCTCTTCCCCATGGACATGATCTTATTACGCAAACCCGCGCTTCTGCCGTTAACACTCTGCTCGGCAGAGTTACGAACAGTACGATGAAAGATATCCATATCGATTTTCTTCCTACCCGTCCGCTTTGGAAAGAGGAAAAGTCGGTTCTTGGTATCGGCTACACTAATATGGTGGATGTCGATACGGGAACATTGGATATCGATTTAAAAAAATTTGCGTTTACCGACGTTTCCAACAACACCATCTACGCACAACTTGAGATTGAAGGGACGGGAATGATTAAAGCATCCGGAACATATACCGGCGTCTCCGCCCATGTCTCTCCACAGATCCATTTTTATCTGAACGAACAGATTATTTTTACTGTAGCAGCGGCGGATTCGGATTACATTCGGTTGAATCCGGTTCCGAAAACCGTCCGCCTAAAAACAAAGATCACCATCAATCTCTTGGGATGGAACATCCCGTATTACAAAGAGATACCGTTGTTGACCACCGATTTAATCAAACCGGTGCTTATTCCGTCCGCCGTCACTTCCGAGATTGTCTTTCCGATCCCGGAAGCGCGTTATGGCTCACAGCGTTTGGAATTTGTGAAGCGGTATTTACGATTTTCTCGATCGAGCGTACGGGCGCAGAACAATATTCTGGAATACCGCAGCAATATCGATTTTGACAAACCGTAATTTTTTTTCCTTTTAAACTTAACGATACGAGTCACTCATGGTCCCAATTTCCATTGCTTATCACGGTCATTTGCGCTGCAACGCTGTTCATGACAACAGTGGCATGCGTTTCGTTACCGATGCGCCAAAAGATAATTTTGGCATGGGAGAAAGTTTTTCTCCAACCGACTTAGTCGCTACTGCGCTCGGCAGCTGCATGATTACCACCATGGGGATTTTTGCACAAAAAGAGAAGATGGCCGTGGTACTGGATGGAACACATATCGCGATTGAAAAGCATATGAGCACGGATGCACCACGTCGTATTTCAAAGATCATTACGCGTTTTTCCTTTCCTGCGGGAATCGCCCAGAAATATCGTCTCCGCTTGAAGGAGATCGGGGATCATTGCCCGGTGGCAAAAAGTCTTCATCCCGATATTAAGTTGGAAATCGTCTATAATTATCCGGACTAATGTTGGTTGAGTCAATGTTAATGTAACGCCATGCTGAATTTCTGCCCGTTGTATATAAAAAAATAGTTGGCGGGCAGGTGTTTTCAGCGTTTCGTTACCCCGAAACACGTTCGGGGTAACAAAACAGAGGCACCGCAAGATTTCTGCTGTCCTTTTCTCCCAAAAATCTTATATTCCCTCAGTATTTTTTCTCACTGTCGAAGGTTCCTGCTATGAAAATTTATATGATACGCACCGTTATTGTTTCTGCTTTTATGCTGCTTTCAGGTTGCGGCTTAGGGGCTCCCGATTCTTTTATGCAGATGAACAAGCAGTACTGGGAAACGATGGATATTAAACAATCGGTTAAGTATGAAGACGCGTGGCAGCGGGTCATCTATATCGTCACAAAGAAGTTCGAGCTGGATATGATTTCGAAAGAAGACGGGTATGTGCGCTCAGCCTACTGTCAATCCTATTTTTCAGAGGATATGCAGAATGAGCGATATCAGATTCGAATCGTGGCAAAATTTACACCGGATAGAAAGAAGTTCGAATTCAAAATAGAGTCCCGTATTTGGGACGGCAAGATCTGGCATAACGGATCGGATGTACGAGTTGCGGCAAACATGCGGAGAGATTTTATGAATTCAATTGGCGATGGTTTTGTGAAGAAACAAGGCGTTGTGGCACCGGCAACAGCGGATTCTCTTCACGCTCAATAAGAGATTGAACTATTCCGACGAACACAGAGATTGCCTTTCCACTCTTTTAATTTAACCTCGGGGAACAGTATGACATATGCAGTTCGTTGTATCGTTGTGATCTTGTTTGCACAAGCGATCACGGCGCAAGAAAAAGTGGATAGCGCTATGATGGTGAAAATCCGGGATGAGGGACTGAATCGTTCGCAGGCAAAAGAGATCCTTTCTTGGATAACGGATGTGTACGGTCCGCGTCTGACCGGTTCGCAAGAATATAATATTGCGGCAAACTGGACGAAGAACAAATTCACCGAGATGGGGATGCAGAATTCGCATCTCGAATCGTGGGGTCCGTTCGGAAAAAGCTGGAAGCTGAAAGAATATTCTGCAACACTGATCGGGAGACAAACTCAGCCACTCATTTCGTATCCGAAAGCATGGTCACCCGGATTAAAAGGTAACGTTGTTGGTGAAGTGATCTACTTTGATGCTGATTCTCTTGATCAGATTGATGCATATAAAGGAAAGTTAAAAGGAAAATATGTTCTCTTCACCAAGCCAAATAAATTGAATGCATATTTCAATCCGCCGGCTACACGCACTGCGGATTCATCGTTGCTGCAAATGGCAAACGCAGAGCCGCCAGTTCCGGGGAAAGGCGGATTTAACTTTCGACAAACGCCAGAACAAAAGCAAGCCGCGTTGGTAACATTCAAAAAATGGGAATTGATCTTGAAAGAAAATCCCGCCGCAGTTCTTACCAGCGCGCCCGCTCAAAGGAATGAAGGCGGAAGTGTGTTTGTAATGGGGGCAACGGTTCCTGTTCATCCGGACTCGACCCGTATCGGTGCATTCAACTCCAAAGCACTTAAGATTCCGACACAGATTGAAGTAGGAGCAGAACATTACAATCGCATGGTTCGCATGGTTCAAAAAGGGGAAAAAATAAAACTTGCCGTTGAACTTGATGTGGAGATGTCTGCAAAAGATGATTCGAGTTATAACGTGATCGCAGAAATTCCAGGGGGAGATTTGAAGGACGAGATTGTTATGATCGGCGGTCATTTGGATTCGTGGCATGGCGGAACCGGAGCGACGGATGATGGAACCGGTTCAACCGTAGTGATGGAAGCTATGCGAATTTTAAAAACGATTGGAGCAAAACCGCGCAGAACAATTCGCGCTGCGTTGTGGGGAGGCGAAGAACAAGGGTTGCTCGGATCGCGCGGGTATGTGAAACAGCATTTCGGTGTTAAAGATACACTGAAATTCGAAGCAGAAAAGTTTTCCGCGTATTTTAATAATGACAATGGAACAGGAAAAGTCCGCGGAATTTATATGCAGGGAAACGAACAGCTGCGCCCGATCTTCCGTGCATGGCTTGCACCATTCAAAGATCTTGGAGCAACGACCATTACGCCGATGAACACCGGCGGAACCGATCATCAGGCGTTTGACGGCGTGGGATTACCCGGATTTCAATTCATTCAGGATCCGATCGAATACGGAACACGCACATGGCATTCGACAATGGATGTTTTTGATCGGGCGCAGGAAGACGATATGAAACAGGCTGCAATTCTGATGGCGGCGTTTGCATACAACGCAGCAATGCGAGATGAAAAATTGCCGCGTAAACCATCCATGCCATCAACACCGCAGGGAACAGTGCGCGGCTTTGAGGATGAAAACGGACATTCACATTGATATGTTTTTCAACTACTATATCGGCAGCATCTTTATTTATAAAATGACGCCATGCCGAACTTGTTTCGGCATCTAAAAATATCATGACGGATGCCGACATTCGTTAGCATGACGAGGTTGTTACGTTTCAAATTAAGAAACTCCCCAAAGACGTAATGGTGAAAAGTTTTGTTCCTTCGTAGCAACGTTGCTGTTTTTTATCCCCTTGTGCGTTTGTATGTGCATCCGGAAGGGGGGGATAATGGGGATGATAAATATTGCATGCCGATATAAAAATATTTCCTGCAACAACTCCTGAACAGATAGAAACGATCCGCACGTTATTCATTGAATATCAGCAGTGGCTCAATGTTTCTCTCTGCTTTCAAGGATTCGATCAGGAGCTTGCGACTCTTCCCGGAAAATATTCTCTGCCGAACGGACGATTATATCTTGCGGAGTGTAATGATACTATTGCCGGTTGTATTGCATTGCGACCGATGGAAGAAAATGGTACTTGCGAAATGAAACGTCTGTTTGTCCGCCAAGAATTTCGCGAACTAAAGATCGGTAGAATTCTTACTGAACAAATAATTGCCGATGCAAAAGAGATCGGATATCACACGATGCGATTGGATACACTTCAACGGATGGAAACTGCCCGCGCTCTGTATACAAAACTTGGATTCACTGTTATTCCTGCGTACTACAATAATCCAATGGATGAAGTGGTGTATATGGAACTTTTATTAAATGTTCACAATTTACCACGTAGTTTTCCTGCTTCTTTATAACTTCTTTATAATTTTCGGCACATTTTTTATGCTTGCAATATTTTTCTTCCGGCGAATATTCGGCACATTAGAACACTTTTTTCATAGTGTATTCGGATCCTAATGTTTAATCAGCAATTCTATTTTACTCTGCTCCTAAATTTTTTAGTCGTCGGTACATTTGCGTATTTACTGACTAAAAAAGATCTACTCTCTTATTTTTCGGGTGGTAAGTGGTGGCTGACCTGGCTCTCCATCGGAATTATTACGCTGATGGACGAACTGACATCGATTTTTTATGCTCCCAGTGAAGCGTTTCGAGTAATTGGACTGAACGCAATTGCATTCCTCATTCTTACTTCTGTCCTCATCCGATTTCTTTCGTTGCGGATGATTGAAATTGCAGAAATTCTGGAAGTGAATGGAATTCGTGGAGGGGGGGTGTATTCCTTTTCTTACTTAGTGTTAGGACCGACCGTCTCATTCATTGCGGTTGCTTCTATTATTGTCGACTACGTTTTAACGGCGTGCTTATCCACCGTAAGCGCCATTGAAAATGGTATGGCGTTTTTTCCTTTATCGGATACCGCCAAATTTATTTTTGAAGTAGGAATTGTATGGCTCATCGCCGGATTGAACATCTTGGGGATAAAAGAAAATGCTAAATTCACCTTCGGTATTTTCGTCGTTGCGGCAATCATCCTTATCAATCTCTTGTTTGCCGGAATTTTTCATGCCGATATAGCATCCATTAAAACAATATCGAAGAGTTTTACGGATGTTGCCGGCACAATGTTAACCGGCAGCTGGTTTAATGGATATTTCTTGGTGATTGTCGGAGTTTCAAGTTGCATTCTGGCGTATTCCGGAATCGAATCCGTTGTGCAGACTGCCAGTCTGGTAAAATCGTGGAAAGAGATTCGAAAAGCATATACATTTCTTGCGTGGACCGTTGGTCTGTTTACCCCGGTGCTTGCCGCCATCGTGCTTTCTTCCAAAATTAATATTGCGCACCACGAAACCGACCTCATCACACAATTTGCGAAACTGGTCGGAGGTGTACCATTCGGATACATTGTTGGGATTCTTGCAAGTATTTTGTTGATGATGGCTGTAAATACAGCATACGTTGCTTCTAGTGAATTAATGGAGCGTGTGGCGCATCATTATGGATTTCATTGGATTATTAAAACAAATAAACGCCAATCGCTGTACAGAATTCATATTGGGAATGCGATTTTCTACACATTCATTATTTTTCTGACCAATGGAAATCAGATGATGCTTGCGGAAATGTACGCGATCGGTTTATTAGCAAGTTTTACAATTAATATGGGCAGTTTGCTGCTGTATCGGTATAAAATCGGAACGAAAGAATCGCTTGAGTACAATACATCTCGCATTGGAACACTCATTATTTTTTTCATTATGCTCAGTTGTTTTCTTTATTTAGGGTACCATAAACCATATGGCACTATTATGTGGTCATCCGTTACGGCAATCTTTCTTTTTGTTGGATTGAAATATGCGGAACGATGGGCTCCGGAAAAGAAGGAGATTCAACAGACGGATTCTCCGCTGCAAATGTTTTTCCATCTGGGAGAATCTGACGCCGAAGAGGTCAACATCTATTTTCGTCGTCCTAAAGAATCTGGTTATCAAATAACAGATCAATCATCGGTGTTTATCAGTCTGTACCATCCTCGTCAAGGAATTCCCGAAAAGATTGCACAGAACCATTTCCGGTTTGCCTATCAGGGAAAATCACTCTTTGAGGCGATTACGGAAATATTATATGCTCTTCAGTATGAACTTCCTCATAAAAAGATCGTTGTCCATCTCGGCTGGCCGACATCATCCTGGATCGATCGCCTTTCGACCGGTGTGATGATTTTCAGTTTGACGCATTTGCCGAAATATTTTCCGAGGCTGCATTTTGTGTTGGAATATGGTCCACCGGGAAACACCAAGACAAAAGAAACATAGAGATCTGTTCATGTACACCGATGTTTTTAATTGTTCGGTTCGACGTGGAAATAATATCTGAGCCAATTTAAAAAATCCTTAATCATTGTTATTGCGAACTGATTTTTGGGGTGATTTCTATAACCATCGATTAATTGTTAAGGATTGAGAAGGATTCGTATGCTATTTTGCATCGAGTCATTTGCACAATAAGTAGTTGTCCCTTAAAAAATATAAAGCCATGCAAAGGTTTTATGGGTTTTGCAAATAACCTTCGCAAGGTTACGTGTTGTAATCTCTTTTTTTAGGTTCGACTAAATTAGGGCATACCAATCTTTCTTTACAACATTTTTATATTTTCTCTCTCCCTTTTTATCCCCTCTGTATTTCCTTTTTGAATCCGCTTCGGCAAATTGTTCCTGTCAACTTTAGAAAGGAACATGATATGATCATCGGATTAATTATTGCAGCGTTTCTGCTCTGCTATCTTACGTACACGCTTATTTACCCTGAAAAGTTTTAACGGGCGGCAAGCCGGCATTTTGCACAGTAATATTTTTGACATTTGCCGATCTACACATTGAATAAAAAAGAAAGAAAATTACTATGATTACTATAGCGGAAATTGTTCAACTCGTATTCTACGCAGTGGTGTTGCTGCTGCTTACGCCGCCATTGGGAAAACTGATGGCAAAGATCTTTGAAGGAGAGAAAACATTTCTCTCTCCCGTTGTTGGCTGGTTAGAACGGCTGACGTATAAACTTTCGGGCATCGATCCGAACGAAGAGATGAACTGGAAAACATATATGTGGGCTATGCTCGCATTCAATTTTTTTGGATTTACAGTTGTGTTTCTCCTGCAATTTTTTCAATCACATCTCCCTCTCAATCCGCAGCAGCTGGCGGATGTATCGTGGCATCTTGCGTTTAATACCGCCGTCAGTTTTATGACGAACACGAACTGGCAGTCATACGCGGGTGAAGTGACATTGAGTTATTTCGTTCAAATGATCGGACTCACCGTTCAAAATTTTGTGAGTGCAGCAACAGGAATTGCTATCATGCTTGCACTTGTACGTGGTATCGCACGCAAAACGACAACCGATATTGGAAATTTCTGGACCGATCTTGTTCGTTCAACTGTGTATGTTCTGCTTCCTCTTTCTATTCTTTTCACGATCGTACTTGTAAGCGAAGGAACAGTACAAACATTTTCCGGTTACCAAACTATTACGACGCTTGAAGGCGCGCAGCAAACAATTCCACTCGGTCCGGCGGCTTCACAGGTTGCTATCAAACAACTCGGTTCAAACGGCGGTGGATTTTTTAATATGAACAGTGCGTATCCGTACGAAAATCCGACTCCATTAACAAACTTTTTAGAAATGCTTTCACTTCTTCTCCTTGCCTCTGCCCTTGTGTACACGTTCGGTATTATGGCAAAAGCTAAACGCCATGCGTGGGTTGTGTGGGGAGTAATGTTCTTTATGTTTGCAAGCGGGCTTACAGTTTCGTTGTGGTCAGAATATACAACAAACCCCGTCACGGGTGTTGCGGGGGGAATGGAAGGGAAAGAAACGCGCTTTGGTGTTGCAAACAGTATTCTCTGGTCTGTTGCAACAACAGATGCGTCAAATGGCTCGGTGAATGCAATGCACGACAGTATGTCGCCGCTTTCGGGTGCAGTTGCAATGATCAATATGAAACTAGGAGAAATTATTTTCGGCGGTGTTGGCGCAGGAATGTATGGAATGATGATTTTTATTTTACTCACGGTCTTCATCGCCGGATTAATGGTTGGTCGTACGCCGGAATATCTCGGTAAGAAGATCGAATCATTTGAAGTGCGAATGGCGGCTATTGCAATGCTTCTGCCAAGCGTGGGAATCCTCATCTTCACGGCAATTGCATGTATTTCGGAAGCGGGGTTAGCCGGATTGAATAATCAAGGTCCTCATGGTTTCTCAGAAATTTTATATGCGTTCGCATCAACTGCCGGTAACAACGGAAGTGCGTTTGCCGGACTTACTGCAAGCACACCGTTTTACGATACGCTGCTCGGAATTAATATGCTGATCGGAAGGTTTGGTGTCATCATTCCGATGCTTGCCATCGCAGGATCTCTTGCGAAGAAAAAAATTACACCGTTCTCATCAGGAACATTTCCGACCGATACGTTTCTTTTTGGTCTTCTGCTTCTCGGCACTATTTTGATCGTCGGTGCACTCACATTTTTTCCGACACAGGTGCTGGGACCGATCGTGGAGCATTTTCTGATGTTGAACGGACAGGTATTTTAATTTTTTAATCTTGCGAAGGTTTCAAACCTTCGCAAGGTTTTAACAAAAAGGAAAATAATATGAACTCGAAAACATTATCATCAACTCTTTCATTTCTATCGGGTGAAATAGTTATTCAAGCGCTGAAAGACGCTTTCAAAAAATTTCACCCAAAGTTATTGGTTAAAAATCCGGTGATGTTTGTTGTTGCAGTCGGTTCTGCTATCACAACATTCATCGTATTTCAAGAATCCTCGTCATTCAATATTCAGATAACGCTCTGGCTTTGGTTTACCGTTCTCTTTGCAAACTTTGCCGAAGCGATTGCTGAAGGGCGTGGCAAGGCACAAGCGGAAGCGTTAAAGAAAAACCGTTCACAGCTTATTGCCCGTCTCCAAACAGCCAACGGCGGTGAAAAATCAGTGTCCGCCACACAATTAAAAAAAGGGGACAATGTTATTTGTGAAGCAGGAGATGTTATTCCTGCAGACGGAGTGATTATTGAAGGAATTGCAAGTGTCGACGAGTCTGCAATTACCGGAGAATCTGCGCCGGTCATCCGTGAAAGCGGCGACGACCGCAGCTCCGTAACAGGCGGAACAAAAGTGTTGAGCGACAGAATTGTCATACGAGTTTCATCGGAGCCGGGCAGTTCGTTTCTCGACAGAATTATTTCTCTTGTTGAAGGATCGAAACGGCAAAAGACACCGAACGAAATTGCATTGACGATTTTACTTTCTGCGTTGACTATTATTTTTCTGCTTGTGGTTGCAACGCTGCCTGCATTTGTACAATATAGTGAAAAGGCTTCAGGTCAAGCAGGCGGTGCATTAACAACATTGCCGGTACTTATTGCACTGCTGGTTTGTTTGATTCCCACTACAATCGGAGGATTGTTAAGTGCGATTGGTATCAGCGGAATGGATCGTCTTATCCGTAAAAATGTTATTGCAACAAGCGGACGCGCAGCGGAGGCTGCCGGTGATGTTGATGTTCTTCTTCTAGATAAAACAGGAACGATCACACTCGGCAACAGGATGGCAACAGAATTCTTTGCCGCTCCAAAAATTTTGGAAGAACGTCTTGCCGACGCCGCACAGCTTTCTTCTCTCGCGGATGAAACGCCGGAAGGAAGATCGGTCGTTGTTCTTGCGAAAGAAAAATATCAATTGCGCGGCAGGGATGTTGCGGATGTTGCCGGACATTTTATTCCATTCTCAGCGCAGACTCGAATGAGCGGAGTCGATTTTCCAAAGGATGGAAAAAAAGTTGAACGTTCCATTCGCAAAGGCTCTGCAGATGCGATTAAAAAATTTGTTACGGAACAAGGAGGAATTTTTCCAAAAGAAGTTCAAACGGTTGTCGATGATATTGCTCGAAGAGGCTCTACGCCCCTTGTCGTAGCAGAAAACAAAGAAGTGCTCGGCGTTATTCAGCTTAAGGATGTTGTGAAGGGCGGAATCAAAGAACGATTTGCACAATTGCGACAGATGGGAATCAAGACAGTAATGATCACCGGCGATAATCCGTTGACTGCGGCAGCAATTGCAGCCGAAGCAGGTGTTGATGATTTTATTGCCGAAGCACGACCGGAAGATAAACTGAAACGGATCCGTGATGAACAGGCAAACGGTAAACTTGTCGGAATGATCGGCGACGGCACGAATGATGCACCAGCACTTGCGCAGGCAGATGTTGGCATTGCGATGAATAGCGGAACTCAAGCCGCGAGAGAAGCAGGCAATATGGTTGATCTTGATTCCAATCCAACAAAACTGATCGAAGTTGTTGAAACTGGAAAACAATTGCTGATGACACGAGGTGCGCTTACAACATTCAGCATTGCCAACGATGTGGCGAAATATTTCGCCATCATTCCTGCAATGGTCGGAACGTTATATGCAGCTTCTTCTTTTTCCGCAGGACCGCTTTCTGCATTGAACATTATGAACCTTGCGTCGCCGCAAAGCGCAATACTCAGTGCCGTGATATTCAACGCGCTAATTATTGTTGCATTAATTCCGCTCGCGTTACGCGGAGTGAAATATCGCGCCGTGGGTGCAAATTCTGTTCTGCAAAGGAATTTACTTATCTACGGAATCGGCGGCATCATCATTCCATTTATCGGTATTAAACTGATTGACATCATTATTGTAGCATTGAGGTTAATATGAAAACTACTATTCTCCAGGCATTACGCATGTTATTGGTTATGACGGTGTTCACCGGAATTATTTATCCCGTGGCTATGACGTTTCTTTCGCTTGCTGTGTTTCCATATCAAGCAAAAGGCAGTATGATCGAAAAAAACGGAACAATTATCGGTTCAGAACTTATTGGGCAACGATTCGTGAGCGATAAATATTTTAATTCGCGTCCTTCGGGAATAGGGTATAACCCTGCACCTTCCAGCGGAACGAATTGGGGCCCGACCGATAAACGAATGCAGGATTCAGCGAATGCTCGCACTGCTCAATTTAAATTACAAAATAATCTTTCGGCGGCAACGGTCGTTCCTAAAGATATGCTCTTTGCTTCTGCCAGCGGAGTTGACCCGCATATTTCTCCGGAAGCAGCACAACTACAGATCGAACGTATTGCAAAAGTGCGCGGTTTCAATCCGATGCAATTATCTTCATTAAAAAAATTAGTAGAAGATTTTACGGAAGGTCCGCAGATGAAATTGTTCGGCAATCCGCGCGTGAACGTGCTGAAATTGAATCTTGCGGTTGATGAGTTGCAAACTAAATAAAAACAACAACCTTCAAAGGTTTAAAAACTTCGGAAGATCCATTCACAGAGAAAGAAAAGCAATGAAAATTATACCTAGTACAATATTTACGCTTTGCTTGTTTACCGTTGGGAAGGTATTTGGACAAACACCAGCATCGCCTGTAGCTGTTTCAGGATTTGTTGACGCGTATTACATCAAAAATTTCAATCAACCGGGAAGTCGTATAAACAAACTACACAACTTCGATATCGCA